>NZ_JBHSPC010000006.1:0-42271 GCF_042656345.1 Streptomyces incanus | reverse complement strand
CCGGGCTTGAACGTTGTGCCGAGGTCGTACTGCGCGATGCCGAACGGCTGGAAATCGGCATCGGCAAGGACGCGGTGGGCCCGTCGGTGAACAACTGGCGCGGTTTTCGCCAGACCACCGCAGGCCAGGGACATACCAGCGCGCCACTTGAATCCCGACGGGCCCGGTAAAGGAACTCAGAGGTGGACATGTCGTACCAGTGCCATGGGCCGCCGTCATGGGACCGCGCAAGGACGGGGTAATCGCCCGGCCGCTCGGCATCGATCAGCCAGCAGTACTCGTCAGCCCATTCGGTGGAGCCCCACGCAACCACCCCCTTGCCGCCCGGCGCGTAGATCGCATAGGGATCGACGGCGGAGACGTCTCCGAGTGTGCTGTCCTGATCAACCGACAGGGCGACCCGCCACTGTGTCAGGAAATCGAACGAGACGCCCTCGTCGCGCCCCAGAAAGTAGACGGAATCACTGAAGACGCCGCCGCCGAACGCCTCGTAGAGCTCCTTGTAGTCCGCCGGCAGCGGAACCCCCAGCTCGCCCTCGATCGCCGCCCAGTCGACGGAGATCCCGAGCGGCTCCCACCCGGTCAGTTCGATCACTCGCTGAACCCACATACAACGATCTTTTAGCACCGGTCTTCGTTCCGATGTCCCTCAACCCCTCGAGGCCCGCAAGTTCGCGAAAACTGAGGGCACTTCGACGAGAACTCAAGGGTCTGTCGCCCTGATGTCAGGGGGTGAGCCCGTGGGTTCGCGGGGAAGTCGCGGGGCCGGGCTCGGTGAATGCCTGCCGGCTGTGCACGAGCAGCTCACGCAGCCCCGGGCTGTGCGTGCTCTTCCAGATCAGGGCGAGCAATGCGGGTGTATCGACATCATCGATGGTGCAGGCGGTGAGCCGGTCACGGTAGTGCACGGCCATGGAGTCGCTGAGGATGGCGACGGCGAGCCCGCGGGCGGCGAGGTCGGCAATGGCATCCGCGGCGCTGGCCTGCAGAGTGATGGCGGGTTGGAGGCTCTGTGCGGCGCAGGCCTGGTCGAATACCGTGCGCAGGCCGGTGCCGGGCGGCATGCACACGATCGGGTGGGCGATCAGGTCGCGCAAGGTGACCCGCCGCTGTTTCGCCAAGGAGTGCCCGGCCGGGACCGCCGCGACGAGCCGCTCGCTGATGATGGTCAGCGCGTCCAGCCCCTCGGGGGTGGCGGTTGCGGCCCCGATGAGTGCCAGGTCGACGGCGCCGGTGCGCACCCCCTCGACGAGCCGGTCGGAGCTGTCCTCCAGCAGCGAGATCTCCACACCTGGATGCGCCTGGTGGAACGCGGCGAGGGCGTCGAACAGCGGGGTGAGGGTGCAGCCGATGACCATCCCGACGGTGAGCCGACCCCGGATCAGATCGGTCACCTCGCCCACCGCCTGGCCGACTGCCCCAGCAGCGGCGAGCGCGGCGCGGGCGTGTCCGAGTGCCGCCTTTCCCGCGACGGTGAGGGTGACGGTGCGGGCCGACCGGTCGAACAACTCGGCACCGAGTTCCCGTTCCAGCTGACGGATCTGGGCGCTGACGCCGGACTGGCTGATGCGCACCCGCTCGGCCGCCCGGGTGAAGTTCTGCTCCTCGGCGACCGCGACGAAGTATTCCAGCTGCCTCAGTTCCATGAATGTAGATTCTAGCTTCTATAAAACTCATCTGTTGGACTTCTGACTAGTGGGCGGCCACGCTGGAAAGCGCCGAAGCCCGACGTCAGGAGGAACCCGTGCCGGAGTACGAAAAGGCCATGCGGCCCGAGGACATCACCCGCTTGTTCGTCGAACGATCCAACGCCGGTGACGCGGCCGGGGTCGCCGCACTCTACGAAGAGGGTGCGGTGATGGCCTACCCGCCCGGCGACCAGACAGTGGGCCGGGAGGCGATTCGCGCGCTGTGGGAGAAGGTGCTGGCCAACCGCCCCCGTTTCGAGCCGGAACAACCGCTGCCGACGCTGATCAGCGACGACATCGCCCTCACCTCGACCCCGCCGAAGGACGGGGCCGGTGCCCGGGCGCAGGTCGTCCGGCGCCAGCCTGATAGAAGCTGGCTGCGCCTGCTCGACCAGCCCGAGTTCGTCCCACCCACCCACTGACCTCCTTGCCTTCGTGAGTTCGCGAAACTGGAGGCTGTTGGGCGTGGACCCGAGGGTCCGGTGCCTCAATGTCAAGGAGTTGATCCGTGGGTTCGTGGTGAAGTCGCGGGGTCGGTTTCCGGGGACCGTTCCAGGAGAGCGCGAGCGGAGTTCGCGTAGCGGATCGCGGTCTTCTCGTCGAGTCCGAAGACCTCGGCGAGATGCAGCGGATCGGGGCCCCGGACCAGTGCTTCTTCGAGCTGCCGGTCGACGCGGAGCCGCTCCAGCGTCGCATCCTGCCCGCGCATCGCGGCGCTGATCCAGTGGTTGCTGGCCCGGCCGGTCGTGTTGGCGGTCTGGTTGTTGATCAGCAGGTGGAGGTTCGCGGTGTTCGGCCACCGGTGGCGCCGGTGCTCCAGCCAGTCCAGCAGCAGTTTCAGGGTGAGGTCGTCGAGCGGGCGGGCGCGTCCGGCGATGGTCAGCCGGCGGTTGCCGAGGTCGACGTCGTCGAGCATGAGGGTGGCGATCTGGGCGACCCGGGCGGCGTGGACCGCCGCGAGGGCGAGGATGAGCCGCGTCGCCGGGGTGGTGGCCGCCGCGACGGAGCGGTCGACCTGCTCGTTCTCCGCCTGGGTCATCTTCCTGTCACTGAAGGCGATCGCCACCGACCCAGGACTGTGGAGCCGACTTCACGAGCCGAGTGGTGAGTTCCTGCTGCTTACCGAGAAGGACTTCAAGAGCCCGGACGGCTCCAGCAGGCTGCAGACGCTGCTCGCCCATTCCGACCGGACGGTCAGCGGTCTCGCCGACCAGGTGCGGTCCATGGCCTTCCAGCCACTGGATCTGCTGCCCCCGCTCGCCCAAGCCGTCCCCAGGCAACGGACCGCCGGGATGACCAGGCCAGCGGCATCGTCCGGCGCCACGACTGCCCCTTCAGGCGCGAGCGGATTGCCCGGGTGGATGGATGGACACATCGCTGCACAGACCGTGTCCTCACCGGCCGTGGCACCCTCGGTCATCTCACCGGACGGCTTCCACACCCGGACCTGGCTGGACATCGCCACAGCCGTGGTCTGGCCGCTCCTGTTGGCCGTTACCGTCTGGATGGTCGTCGCGGGGTTCTCGGTGCCGCCGATCGGGCCGGGCGTGCCGGTGATTGCCGCCCTTGTGCTCACGGCGTTCACTCGCCGTCGGCGGGTGGAGCTGGCACAGTCGCGGGCCGCTCTAGCCAAACTGACGAAGGAGTTGGCCCAGCTCGACGACCCGGTCAAGGCAGCCGAGAAGCTGCGGAAGGACCGGGCGAAGCTCGACGCGGCGGAGACGAAACGGACCGCTGCCTACCCGCAGGAACAGGACAAGCTCACTGCCCAGTACCACGCCGAGCTGAAAGAGGCTGAGAAGAGCAAGGCGCGGAAGCGGCACGATATCGACAAGAAGATCGGCGGACTCTCCGAGGAACTGCGGAAGTCCCTGAGTAAAGCGCTTGCCGACAAGCAGGCAACGTATGTCCGTGATCAGCTCAGCCGACGGCCGATCGCCCAGAACCCACCGCACGGCATCGGGCCGACACTCGCCGGTCGTCTTGCGGCGGTGGGCATCCGGACGGCGGCCGACTTCAGGGGCTATCGGTCCGTGCAGAGCACCTCGTACAACAGCACTGGCGCCGTCCTCGTGCTGCACAAGGGCCGTCACGTGGCCGTGCACGGCATCGGCGAGGCCAAGGCAGCCGCCTTGGATACATGGCGCCGATCCCTTGTCGCCTCGGTCGAGAAACGGCAGCCGACCGTCCTGACCGCGTCGGAGCGGCAGTCGGTCGAAAGAAGCATCACCCTCCGGCGGGCCCAGCTCACCGACCAACGCAAGGCTGTGGAAGCGGAGACCGACGCCCTGCGTGAGAAGGCGCGCAAGAAGCTCGAACAGGGACAGGAGCAGCTCACCCGTGAGAACAAGCTCGCAGGAGACCAGGCCCGGCGGCAGCGGCAGGAGTTCAGCCGGCGGACCGTCGAACTGCAGCAGAACAGCGCGCGGCACGGGACACTGAGTGCCTCCGTCGCAGCCGCCAGGCTCCGGCAGCGCCGGTTGTCCTACGCCCGCTCTGTGTGCTTCCTCTACGTCGGCCGGTGAGTACGCGTCTCGACCGGGCGCCACCTCCGGGAACGCTGGGTCTCGGGCCGCGGGCCGGGCGTTCGGCCGGTTGGCAGGGCACGGCCCGCTGACGCATGGCTCGTATCAGGCCGATCGTGCTCACAGTCGGCGGCAGCCGGTGTAGCGCTGCGCAAGAGGTCGCTGCGCCTGTCCTCCCGTTTTTCGCTGTGACGCTCATTGACGCTCTGCGCGCGTGACGACTCGCGAAGGGATCTGGAGAACCGCCTCTGAGCTGCGGTTTTCCGCGCTCTCGCCCTGGGGACATGTTCCCGATGACGCATCACGTGGAGTGCGTGGCGATTCTGGAGCCTGCTGACAAGGGCTCCTGACCTGCGGTTTGGCAGTAGCGCCGGTGGGTCTCGATCTGTTTCGCGATATCCAGCAGGTCGAGCTCTTCGGACCCTTCTCACCTGCGGCTTTGTGCTGGAGTGACGGGTAGGAGCGGCTGCGCGATGCCTGACCGTCGGGGCTCTTGACGCTCATATGACGCTCGACTCCCGTCGGCGAGGCCGACTGGAACAGTGTGGTGCGATGCCCCGTGACCGCCTTGTCGGGGAGCCGCTGACAGGGCTCTGCGGCGATCACGGTTGGTGATCTCTGTTGCCAGCCATCAGCAAAGTCAAGCTAGACGAATCTTGTCTAAGTAGACTTAGACATGTTGCAGTCGATCTAGCTGGTGGAGAGTGCCGGTGCACGAGAGCATGCTTGCCAAGCCCGAGGACGTGGTCGACCGTGATCGTGAGTGGGGGCTGCTCACCGAATTCGTCACGGACCCGGATCCAGCGATGCGCCTGGGGATTGTCTCGGGGCGCAGGCGGCACGGGAAGTCGTATCTCCTGCAGGCGCTCTCCGAGAAGGTCGGGGGTCTGTACGTCACCGCGGTGCGGGAAGAAGGGCGGCTGCCGGCGATCCAGCGGTTCAGCGACGCCATCGCGGCCCACGCCGGTCTGCAACCCGGCACGCTGCGGTTGACCGACTGGCGTGATGTCCTGTCCAACGCCCTTGACGTCACCGCGCGATCACAGACCCCGCTGCTGGTGATCGACGAGTTGCCGTACCTCCTCCAGCACTCTCCCGAGATCCCCGGCCTGCTCCAGCAGCTCTACGACGAGCGCCAGCGGGGCACCGGGGCCGGACCCGGAGTGCGGGTGATCCTGTGTGGGTCCGCGATGAGCGTCATGCACGAACTGCTGTCGGGGACGAAACCGTTGCGCGGCCGTGCGGTGATCGATCTGCGGCTGGGGGCTTTCGACTACCGGGCCAGCCGTGTGTTCTGGCAGATCGAGGACCCGCTGACCGCCCTGCAGGTGCACGCCGTCCTCGGTGGCGCTCCCGGTTACCGGCCGGTGGCGGCCCGCCCGCACCCGAGCGACGGCTTCGCCTCCTGGCTGACGCGGACGCTGCTGGACCCGGGGCGGGCGGTGTACTCGCGCACGGAGACGGAGTACCTGCTGCGCGAGGATCCGCGGATCACCCAGCACACTCTCTACTACGACATCCTCACCGCGATCGCCCGGGGCGCCACCACCCCCACCAAGATCGGCGCGGCCCTGGAACGCCAGCGCAACGCCGTCACCCACCCGCTCGACGTCCTGGAGTCCACCGGCTACATCCAGCGCGAGCAGGACATCCTGCGCCCCCGCCACCCCGTCATCACCCTGACCGACCCCGTCATCCGCTTCAATCAGCTGATCACCCTGCCGCAGGCGGCCACCGTCGAGCAGGGCTTCGCCGAAGAGGCATGGCAGGCCGCCTCGCCGACCTTCAACTCCAAGATCCTCGGCCCCCACTTCGAGGACCTCGCCCGCGCCTTCACCCGCCGCTACGCCCACACCCTGCTTCCCGGCGGCCTGCCCGGCCCGGTCGGCACCACCGAGGTGGCCGACCCGGCGGCCCGCACCAGGCACGAGGTGGACGTTATCGCCCTGGCCCTGGGTGAGCGCCCGCAGGCCCCCCGCGCCCGGATCGCCCTCCTCGGCGAGGCGAAGGCCACTGCCGCCCGCCGCGGCACCGGCGACCTGCAGCGTCTGGAGCACATCCGCACCCTGCTCACCGGCCAGGGCTACGACACCACGGGCACCACCCTGGCCCTGTTCTCCCTGCACGGGTTCTATCCGGACCTGATCGAGGCCGCGGCCGGCCGCGACGATCTGCTCCTGGTCGACCTGGCGGCTCTTTACGGGATCGAGTGGCCACCGAGTTCCTCGGCGTGACGGTGCAGGTCGGAAGAGGTCGAGCCGGGCTGAGGGCAACCCGGCACCCTGGTGCGCGAGGTCGTGGACGACGCCCGGGACCGCTTGGTCGACAACGTCGTCGGACACCTCCTCAACGGTGTCACCGAACCCGCCCTCGAGTACTGGGCCGACAGCGGCGAGAACATCGGCAAGGGCATCGCCGACGGTGTTCGCGCCAAGGCCAAGGAGAAGGATCCCCAGGCTGCCGAACAAGGCAATCCCGCCCGGCGCACCATGCAGCACAAGGCATGAGACCCGTGTTGATCCCGCCGGGGCGACGCGCGGTCGGGGCGTGAGCCGGGCGGGGGCCGGGCGGGGGCCACCTCGCCCGGGGCCGGAGAGAACTCTCGCCATGGCCCGGGCAAGGTGACTCCCTGGGTACGTCGGCTTCACCGCCGACCGGGCACGATCTCGGCGAGTGGGTCCTCAAGGGAGCGTACGGCCGTGGCGGCCCGTTCGCCGACCCGGTGGGGCAACCCCCCGCTGACGCAGACCCTCAGGCGGTCAGCGGGGGGGAGTAGGGAGTAGTCGTACCCGCGGCGTTCTGCCCCCAGGGCGCCGTTACGAGCTGCTGGACGTTTCCTGAAGGGCCGGCAGAGCCGCAGTGCTTGCCGGAGAAACCGACGACCACGGTCGACGTGTGACGGCAAGCTGCCGTGGACCCGCGTCCCGCCTGTGTCAAGGTGCCGGCCCATGCCTGATCGAGTCGGGGCCCGCGCCGGGTTCGATCAGGCGGTCCATCCGAGGCGACGCCACCGGTCGGGCGGGCACGGGCAGCCGGGCGAACACGAGAGAGTACCCGCGGGTTGAGGAAGCAGATCCCCGTTGTGGCGCTGACTCGGCAGCAGGAGCGCCGGTCTGCGCATCGTGGCACCAGCACCGGCGTGCACCGCTTCCACGAGCTGCTCGGTCATGGGCTACGCCCGTCAAGACCGGCGCAGGCCCTCGTCCCACGCCCGTCACCGGCCGGTCTGTCGGTAGATACGGCCGAAAGCATGAATGCCCAGCGGTGGCCGGCACCTGCCGACGGTAGCCGTGGCGCAGTCGGCGGCACCCCGGGAAGCCCGACGGCCCGCGCGGCTGTGGGTCACTCCGAGCGCCGGACCTGGGCTTCGGGGCTGCTCCTACCATCAAGAGACCGGCCGAGGCGGCTTACCTCATGTTCGAACGCGCAGAAACCTATGTCGGCTGGAGTAGACATTGGGTGGCGGTGTGGTTATGGTTTCTCTCGTAGCCGAGATCAACAAGGCCCGGCAGAGACGAACTGCCGGGCAGCAGTACCCGCAGGTGCAGGACGGTGCGGTGGTGGAGTTCCGAAGCCAGAGCGGTTGCAGGACGGGCGACGGGACTGACGGTCGCACCGGGTGGCCCGCAGTGATCAGGGGCCGCCGGGAGCAGGACCCAGCAGCGAAGTCAGTGAGCAGCACCTCGGTGAAGGCGTCGGCTGCGGGCGCGCGCACCGGGCAGTTCGGCAGTGGGGTTCCCAGCCGGAGCAGACGCAGGACGGGCGACGGGGCCGGCTGTCGAAGAGTGGCGCTGTCACAGGCCACCAGCAGTTCGCAGTATCAGCAGTGCAGTTCGCAATACCAGCAGTGCAAGCAGTACGCAGTACCAGCAGTAGGTAAGTGAGTGATCCCAGAGGGAAGAAACGGAGGAGCCAGGCGCCATCAGGATCGCCCGGGCGGAGGTCTGAGCCCGGGTACCGCAGGACATCGATAGTGAGGTGGTCTCCGGTCGAGCAACCGCGATCCCCGCATCCCCGACGGTGTCTCGGTCGGGTCTGCGGACACAGAAGGCCGGCGCAGTACTGGGGCTGGCAGATGGTGTAGCAGTTCCTTCGGGGCCCCGGCGCCAATGGCGCCGGGGCCCCTCGAGGCGTTCCGCGGGGGAAGGCCCCGGCGGCAGACGACTCGTACGGCCGTCTCGACGACGACGGCTGTCCCGCCTGCACCATGGGCCGGGCCGCCCACATGCTGGGCACCACCCCGGGCTTCTTGCGCGCCATCGGCGAAGCACGCCTGATCACCCCGCTGCGCTCCAAGGGCGGCCACTGCCGCTACTCCCGCTACCAGCTGCGCATCGCGGCCCGCGCCCGGGAACTCGTCGACCACGGCACCCCTATCGAGGCCGCCTGCCGCATCGTCATCCTCGAAGACCGACTCGAAGAAGCCCGGCGCGCCAACGCCGAACACCGCCGCGCCGCCGGATCACCCAACCCCCGGCTGCGGCATGAGACGAGCGTGCCCGCCGGTATCGGGGGACACCGCCCGCACGGTCCCGGTCTGCGGCGTGATCGTTCCAGTAGTGACGCGGTGTGCGGCCGTGTAGCGTCTGCGTCAGCTGTCGTGGTTCGGAGTTCCCCTTTGCCCACGCTTCGGTGTGGGCTTTTTGCTGTGCTGTGCCGCAGGAACCAGGGCGATCACCTCTGCCTTCCACAAGGAGTGGGAGGCGTTCATCGACTGGAAGGCATGATTATGGCTACGGGAACCGTGAAGTGGTTCAACGCGGAGAAGGGCTTCGGCTTCATCGCCCAGGACGGGGGCGGCCCGGATGTCTTCGCGCACTACTCCGCGATCAACTCCTCGGGCTTTCGTGAGCTCCAGGAGGGCCAGGCCGTGACGTTCGACGTCACCCAGGGCCAAAAGGGCCCGCAGGCCGAGAACATCAATCCGGCCTGACCTCGCGGCCTTGCCCGAGGGACCGGGCACTTCGCGGCCGGTGACTGCCGCGGCCCGTGCGGGCCGTGTTTTCAGCCGGACAAGGGGACCCGCTCTCGTGCCGGGCGCCGACAGGACCTGTCGTGCACAGGATCGGGGCCGCGCAGCCATGGCTGCGCGGCCCCGATCCGTTGAGGTGCATCCGGGGCGACGCGACCTCGGCCGGAAAATTCCTGAACTCGGTCGCTCCGAGCGTTGTCCCGGATTCGGCCGCCTCACCGTCGAGTTGCCGTTGAGCCGAGGGCCACGACGCTACGTCCAGGTCGCCGGCGCGCAGTTCGTCGGCGACCAGGGGTGCTCGCAAGGTGCAGCAGCACCGAGCCGGATGAGTACGGATACGGGGCCGGGTCTGCGCGCCACGTGCCGGCTCGGATGCCGCGTGCCCTGCGCGGCTGCCTGGAGGAGCGGACGTTCAGACGCTGGTCCAGGCGCTGAGGAAGGCTTTCCGTCCAGCCGGATCGTCCGACCTGCGGTCTGCATGCAGGACGCGCCAGGCGGTGAGTTCGAGATCCCGGAGCCATAGTTCTCCGAGGAGCTGTGTCTTGAAGTCGGGAAGACGGTCGGATTCGGCGAGGGCTTGACCGATCACCTCCCCGGCCGCGACGCGCTGGGGTGGGGTCACCTCATGGACGGCCGAGAGGATCTGTCGGGCCGGGGCGGTTCCTTCTCCTGCCAGGGAACGCAGCACCTGAGCCTTGATGTTGACGGGGAGCAGGTACGGGGTGCCCGACGACCTCCACAGGTCCGACCGGAAGCGTTCTCCTGCCTTGGTGGGGGCAGGCAGCGCGGCCAGCAGACTGAGGAGACGACCGGTGGCCGCATAGCCATCGGAGTGGGCAGCTGCGACGACTGCAATGCCGGCGACGCCCTCCACATCGAGATGGCCGGCTTCGAGGTGCGAAGCCAGACCCAATTGATGTTCCAGCTGGTGTGCCAGGGGAGCGGATACATGGGGGCGGACCTCAGGAAGCATCGGCGATTCTTGCGCGTAGGCGAGCGGAGATGCCCGTTCTGGAACCCTGATCGTTCCCATGACCAGCCGATCTGCTCGGCTTCGGCAGGCCCTGTCGGCGGTAGCGTCAACGGGGCTGGGGTTCACCCTCGCGAACCAGCCCACGCCCGGCGACGTGGCCCTGGGGTTCTGGACCGACCTCCCGTCATGCTGTCGGAGTGAGGTCTGTTTAGCATGACCGCATGGCTGCCAGTCACGCCCAGGTGCCCGAGAGAGGACGAGAAGCCGTGTCCCGCGACGCCGCTGAAGTCGAATACGGTCACGTCGCCTCAGCGCGTGGAGAGCGCCGTGAGGACGGGTTACCCGGCGGATCACAAGGCGACCATGCAGGGGAGAAGGCTCACTCGGTTGCTGCTCTGGTGGAGCGGGCGGCCGACCTGGCCGAACCGATCAAGCCGAGGTTGCGTGGCTGGCTCCATGCCGGAATGGTCCCCGCCGCACTGATCGCAGGCGCCGTACTCATCTGCCTGGCCCGTACTCCGCAGGCAGTCCTGGCCTGCGCCGTGTATTCGGTCACCGCCTGGCTGCTGTTCGCAACGAGCGCCCTCTACCACCGCGGTACCTGGGGACCGCTGGGCGAGGCTCTTCTACGACGTCTCGACCACGCCAACATCTTCTTGATCATCGCCGGCACCTGCACGCCCCTGGCCGTGCTCCTCCTCCCGCCGGAACAGCGGTCCATGCTGCTGTGGATCGTGTGGGCGGGCGCGTTGGCCGGCATCGCGTTCCGGGTCCTGTGGGTCGGAGCTCCGCGCTGGCTGTACACCCCGTGTTACCTGGCCTTGGGGTGGGCGCCGGTGCGCTACCTGCCCGACTTCCTGCACACCGGCGGAGCGGCCGTACTCGCCCTGATCGTGGCGGGCGGTCTCCTCTACAGCGCGGGCGCGGTCGTCTACGCCCTCCAGCGACCCGATCCCTCGCCCCGCTGGTTCGGCTTCCACGAGGTGTTCCACGCCCTGACCGTGGCAGCCTTCACCGCGCACTATGTCGCCATCTCCCTCACCGCCTACTGACCCCGCGACAGCGTTCCGGCCGTGCCGCTCATCGCCCACGTTGCCGCGCGCCGGACCGCGACGGGCCGGGCGGTCGCCGAGGCATCGCCCCGCGCGTGAAAGCCGTCCGCCGTCTGGCCTACAAGTGGGCTGCTCTCCAGGGTGTGACGCTCCGTAGACAGGTAAGGAGGGAGGAGCGAGAGAAAGACGAGACAGCGGTCTTCAGCTGACCTGCGACGGAGGAGGCCCCCCGTGTTCGAGGCGGAAGACATCAGGGAATGGCGAGGCCACGACGTGGTCGACCATGAGCGGCACAAGATCGGCGTCCTGGAAGCGGTCTACGTCGACACGGCCACGGACCAGCCCGCGTTCGCGACGGTCACGGTAGGCCTGCCGACCCGGCACCGGCTGGTGTTCGTCCCCCTGGCCGACGCGACGGTCGGTCCGGATTATCTGAAGGTCGCCTACGACAAGAAGCAGGTCAAAGAAGCGCCCTCGATCGGAACGGACGGCGAACTGCTCGCGGAGGACGAGAAGACGGTCTTCGCGCACTACGAGCTCGCCTACCGGACGGGTGCGGGCGGCGAACGTCGCCTCGCCCGCCGCTGATGCCCCACCGGCTTCCCCTCCCATGAGGTGACACGCATGGTGCTCTTCCTCCTGCTGGTCATCGGTGTGGTGGTCCTGGTCGCCGACTTCGTCCTCCTCAGCCTGCGCCTGGGCCGCCGCCGCAGGCGCCTGCCCCGGTGACGCGGTCACCCGGGCAGAGCACCCCGCTTTGCCTGCCCAAGGGCCGGCCGAAGCGGGCTGCTGGAGCAGTCCTTGAGTCATCGCCGAGTGGTCCGCCCGGTCCGTGATGGTGAGGAGGCGTCGGTGAGGTCGGCGCCGGCTCCTTGCTGCTCGCTGACGCTCAGGACTCCGTCCCGGGTGGGCGAGGGGCCGGCACCGAGTCCGGTGCGGCAGATGTCATTGCACCACAAAGCCCCTGAACGGATGCGCCTGGCGGCCAAGAACGGATGCGCCTGGCGGCCAACCGCTCGTCGAACGGTCCGGTGCCGCCGTCGCGTGGAATGCCCGGGCCTCGCAGTCACCCGGCCCCCGGAGTTCGTGTCCCACTGCACCGGCGGCGACCCGTGGTGACTGCTGCGGCCTTCCGATGCTGCCAGCCCATGCTGGGCACCCCCGCTGGCTGCCTGCTGGATCTGGTCGATGAGGCGGTGCTGCGTGACGCCGTCGGCGAACATGGTCGCCTTGCCTTCCCGATCACCTGAAGAGAAGAGTCGAAATTTCTGACGCCGTTCGGAAAATCGGTGTGTCGGATGCGGGAGACGCGGCCGACCGGGTGTCGACACCGTCCGCGAAGTCGCTCCGCTCCGGCGCCAAATGGTGTTGTGATTCAGCCATTTGATGGCTTGACGTGCGCCGTATCGCACAAAGGCCCTACGAAATGTTTCGACGTTGATGGCGACGCATGCGATAGGTATTGACGTCGTTCACCGGTTCCCTATCATTCAGGCTGCTCGACACTTCGACCTGTGTTCGATATCTCGAACGCGCGAGGTCGCTCCATCGCACAGCAAGGCATCTCCGGGTCACGCCCCCCTCGAACGCCGAGCCGCAAGGAGCCTGCCGCATGCGCATGTCATGGCCTCATCAATCTTTCTCCCGTCGTCGCGCGCTGGCGACCGCCACCGGCCTCGCCGCCGGCGCGGTCCTCCCGCCGACGGGAGCCTCCTCCCGCGCCGCAGCCGCTCCCGCCCAGGGGCCGGCCCGCGTCACCGCCGGGGAGTACGCGAACCCGGTGATCTGGCAGGACTTCGCGGACATCGACGTCATCCGCGTCGGAAACACCTACTACACCTCGGCCTCGACCATGCACTACTCGCCGGGCGCGCCCGTCCTGCGCTCGTACGACCTGGTGCACTGGGAGATCGCTGGCCACTCGGTGCCGGTCCTGGACTTCGGCGCCAAGTACGACCTGAACGGGGCCCGGGGCTATGTCAGAGGGATCTGGGCGTCGTCGCTGGCCTACCGTCCGAGCGACAGGACGTTCTACTGGCTGGGTCAGATCGACTTCGCCAGGACGTACATCTACACCGCACCGGCCGTCGAGGGGCCGTGGAACCGGCTGACGACGATCAGCGCGCCCTACTACGACGCGGGGCTGCTGGTCGACGGCGACGACACCCTGTACGTGGCGTACGGCAACACCACGATCAGCGTGGCCCAGCTCTCCCCCGACGGCCGCACCCAGGTCCGCACGCAGCAGGTGTTCACGACCCCGTCGAGCGTCGGCACCCTCGAGGGCTCCCGCTTCTACAAGATCAACGGGCAGTACTACATCTTCCTGACCCGCCCCGCGAACGGGCAGTACATCCTGAAGTCGTCGGGCGGCCCCTTCGGTCCGTACGCGATGCGGCAAGTGCTCCTCGACCTGCGCGGGCCGATCCCCGGCGGAGGCGTCCCGCACCAGGGCGGCCTGGTCCAGACGCAGAACGGCGCCTGGTACTACCTGGCATTCGTCGACGCCTACCCCGGCGGCCGGGTGCCCGCGCTGGCACCGGTCACATGGACCTGGGACGGGTGGCCCGTCGTCCAACTGGTGAACGGCGCATGGGGCACCTCCTATCCCAGCCCGGCCGTGCCGCCACCGCCCCGCCAGGTCACCCCCATGACCGGCGTCGACATCTTCGACGGCACGACCCTCAAACCGAGATGGGAGTGGAACCACAACCCGGACAACACCAAGTGGTCGGTCGACAACGGTCTGACCCTGCGCACCGCGACGGTCACCGACGACCTGTACTGGGCCCGCAACACCCTCACGCATCGCATCCAGGGCCCCACCTCCACCGCCACGGTCCTGCTCGACCACTCCGCGATGCGGGACGGCGACCGGGCCGGACTCGCGCTGCTGCGTGACTCCTCCGCGTGGATCGGTGTCAAGCGCGAGGGCGGCGCCACACGGGTGGTGATGGTCGGCGGGCTGACCATGGACAGCGGCTGGAACACCACCGGCACCGGCTACGAGCTCGCGAGCTCGGCCGCCTCGGGCAGCCGCATCTGGCTGCGCGCGAGCGCGGACATCCGCCCCGGCGCGGCACGTCCGGGGACTTTCTCCTACAGCACCGACGGCATCACGTTCACCCGACTCGGACCCGACTTCTCGATGGGCAACGACTGGCGGTTCTTCATGGGACACCGGTTCGCCCTCTTCAACCATGCCACCCGGGCGCTCGGCGGCTCGGTCCGCGTCACGCGGTTCGAGCTGTCCACGCCCTGAACCGAGCCGATGTCGGCCAACCGCCCACCGCACCCGGCCGTACGAGGAGAAGCATGAACCCGCTCCAACGCTTCGGCCGTCACCGAGCCTCGGCCCCGGGCCTCCCGGCCGCGACAGTCCTGACGACGCCCGGGACCGCGACGGGCCCACCCGACGCCGTCCGAGCCTCCACCCCGGGCGCCCATGCGGCCCGAAGGTGCCGGGCGCCACCGGTCTTTCAGAAGGTCGCGAAGGACCGGGAAGTCACAAGCGGTCTGCCGTGGTGTTCACAGTCCGCTGCACACCGCACTCCACCGACAGTCCGGACAACCTCTGACGAGGCCAACCGGAACCGCCTACTCAAGGTTGGGGAAGTCCCTATGCACAGAGGAAGTTTCAGCCGCAGGCATCTGTCTGCGGTGCTCGCCGCCGCGGTTGCGGCCCTGGCCGTGCTGGCGGCGATGCTCGTCGCCACCCCGGCTCAGGCGGCTGCCAGTGGCGCCTTGCGCGGTGTTGGTTCGGGCCGGTGTCTCGATGTGCCGGGCGCCAGCCAGACCAACGGCACGTACCTGCAGATCTACGACTGCTGGGACGGGACCAACCAGCAGTGGACGTTGACGGACGGCAACCAGCTGACCGTGTACGGCAACAAGTGCCTGGATGTTCCGGGCCACGCCACCGCGGCCGGTACCCGGGTGCAGATCTGGACCTGTTCCGGCGGTGCGAACCAGCAGTGGCGGGTGAACTCCGACGGCACGGTCGTCGGCGTGGAGTCCGGGCTGTGCCTGGAGGTTACGGGCGCCGGTACGGCCAACGGCACGGCGGTACAGATCTGGCCGTGCAACGGCGGCGGCAACCAGAAGTGGGCCGGCCTGCCCGGGACGCCGCCGACGGACGGCACGTGTTCTCTTCCGTCGACGTACCGGTGGACGTCGACGGGTGTGCTGGCGCAGCCGGCGAACGGGTGGGCCGCGGTGAAGGACTTCACCACCGTGACGCACAACGGCAAGCACCTGGTCTACGCGTCGAACGTGTCGGGATCGTCGTACGGCTCGATGATGTTCAGTCCCTTCACGAACTGGTCGGACATGGCGTCGGCCGGCCAGACCGGGATGAGCCAGGCCGCGGTGGCGCCCACGCTGTTCTACTTCGCGCCCAAGAACATCTGGGTGCTGGCGTACCAGTGGGGTGCGTGGCCCTTCATCTACCGCACGTCGAGCGACCCCACCAACCCCAACGGCTGGTCCTCTCCGCAGCCGCTGTTCACCGGGAGCATCTCCGGCTCCGACACCGGCCCGATCGACCAGACCCTGATCGCAGACGGCCAGAACATGTACCTGTTCTTCGCCGGTGACAACGGCAAGATCTACCGGGCGAGCATGCCGATCGGGAACTTCCCGGGCAACTTCGGCTCGTCGTACACGACGATCATGAGCGACACGAAGGCCAACCTGTTCGAGGGCGTACAGGTCTACAAGGTTCAGGGCCAGAACCAGTACCTCATGATCGTCGAAGCTATGGGCGCGAACGGGCGCTACTTCCGCTCCTTCACGGCCTCCAGCCTGAGCGGCTCGTGGACCCCGCAGGCCGCCAGCGAGAGCAACCCCTTCGCGGGCAGGGCCAACAGCGGCGCCACCTGGACCAACGACATCAGCCACGGTGACTTGGTCCGCAACAACCCCGACCAGACCATGACCATCGACCCCTGCAACCTGCAGTTCCTCTACCAGGGCAAGTCCCCCGCCGCGGGCGGCGACTACAACCAGCTGCCGTGGCGGCCGGGTGTCCTCACCCTGCAGCGCTGACCTTTCCGATTCACGACGACCCTGATGTGGTGCGGTCTGCCGACGTGTGGGCGAGCGGTTCACGGCGTGGGCGATTCCGCCTGCTGAACTGGCGGAGTCCCTCTCGGACCCGGTGTGCCGAGAGGAGATGCGTACCTACCACAGCGTCGGCGGCCCGGCCTCGTCCATCGGCGCGGCCCTCTCGTTCGCCATCGACCAGCCCGCCGAGGTGGACGCCGGCGAGATCACCGTCCGCCCCACGACCGGCCACGTCTGAGCCGGTCACCTGCCCCGTCCCCACCGCTCATGGGGGGACGGGGCGGCGTCGTCCACCACGTGGCTCTACGGACCGGAGACCGGCCGTTCCTCGTCGTCGGGTCCGTCCGGCGTCGCCGGCCCGCACGACAGCCAGGGTCCGGAACCGCTCGTGCGAGGCATCCCGCCCCTTCGGAGTGAGCCGAGGCGGACCCTGCCGGTGCGCTGGTCGTCGTGGCCTCCTCTGCTCTGAGCCGCAGGGGCGGGCTGTCGGCCGTGACGCTCGTTTGACGCTCTGGGCGCCCGCACCCGGCACAACGAGCCTGGAAACCTGCTTCGAACTGGGCTTTTCCTCAGTTCGCTCAGGTCGACACCTTTCCGATGACCCATCATGTGGAGTGCGTGGCGATTTTGGAGCCCGCGGAAAAGAGCCGCTGACCTGCGGTTCAGCAGGAGCGCCGGTGGGCCTCGACCTGTTTCGCGGTATCCAGCAGGTCGAGCCCTTCGGGCCCGCCTCACCTGCGGGTTCGCGCTGGAGTGACTGGCGGGAGCGGCTGCGGGCTTCTTCGTGTCCACGCTGATCACCGGCTGGTCGCAGTTCCGGTGACGGCGGGCTTGCTCGTTGAGACAGCGGAACCGGGCGTCCCGGTCGGGGTGCTGCTTGCCCTCCAGGGTCTTGGCGTTGCTCTGCAGGCTGAAGCCCTCCTCGCGCAGCAGGTCGCCCACCGTGTCCGCGCAGATCCTGTGGCCTTGGCGGGTCAGTTCCTCGGCGAGCTTGCGGGTGGATTCGGTGGTCCGGCGCAGCGGTGACATGGGGTCCCCGCGGACGTCGGGCTCGACCAGGGCGAGGAGCGCCGCCCGAAGTGCCGGGTTGAGGTCGACGACGCGTTTGCGGCCGCCGCCGGCTCTGCGGACACGTCCTGACGGAGTCTCACCGGAGTCGGGTTCCCGCATCCCGAGCGACACAGTGGCCTCACAGACATCGGCGGCACGGGCCACCGCCCTGATTCCGCCGTGGCCGAGCGACCGGGCCTCCGCCCTTATCCGCAGCCGTCGCTGCCGCTCGTCCAGGTGCGGCAGGATCGCCTCGAACTTGGCCGCCGGCACGTCCCGTTGCCCTTCCAGCCCGCTCATACCAGAGCAACGGCCCGTCGAGGGGGAAGCCGCGGGTCAAAGATCTGCACGTCCTTACGGCACTGGAGGAATCACCCCCAGCTGCCCGCCGAAGCAGCGCGGAGTCCCGGCGTCGCTCCCGATCACCTGCCCTTGTTGACGATCACGCAATTCCCCAGGGCCGGTTGACGGGCTTTGCGGGGCTTTGGGTCAGCGCGTCCCTCTTGCGGTGAGCGGAAAACCGTTCGACGGCCCGGACCGGAGGCGTCATGATCCGCACTTGTGACGACTCCGAAGCAGCTCCTGGTCCAAGCCGCCGCCCGCAACAACGCCGAGTGGTGCGCAGCGATGAGCCGATCGCACGGCTTGGCGGGCGAGTTCGGGGCACAGGCTTGGGCCGCTCCGTCTCGCACGCCGCTCTACTACCCCGACGCGGTGACGCTGGTGCCGGGCGCCGACCGGACCGCGCTGGCGGCCCGGATCGACACCACCGCACCCGGCGCCTCCGTCAAGGACAGTTTCGCCGACCTCGACCTGACAGAGGTCGGTTTCCAGGTGCTGTTCGAGGCGCAGTGGATCCACCGCCCGGCGAGTGCGCCCGCCCCCGTGTCGGATCTCGTCTGGGCCGTGGCGGGCGACCCGGATGCGCTGCGCGCCTGGGCGCTCGCCTGGGACGGCGGGGACGGCGACGCGGACCTCTTCCGGCCCGAACTGCTCGACGACCCCGCCACCTTCGTGCTCGCCGGACAGTCCACCGACGGCCGAGTGGTCGCCGGCGCGGTGGCCAGCCGCAGCCACCACGTGGTCGGAATCTCCAATGTCTTCGCGCTGGACGGCGGCCCTGACGCGGCCTGGCCGGTCGTCCTGGACGCCGTGAACAGGCTGTTCCCCACCCTGCCGGTGGTCGGCTACGAGCAGGGCGACGACCTGACGGCAGCCATCCGGCGTGGCTTCGAGCCGGTCGGTCCGCTGCGGATCTGGCTGCACGGCCAGTAACGAGTGCTGCCCCGCAGAAGTTCGTGAAGGGTTGTTGATCGGGCGGCTTGAGCGGGGTGCCGTCATAGGTCCGGTGCCGAACTCGGTCGCGCCCGTGAGGCGTAGCCGGGGGTTTATCGTGGCTGCTCCACATGATGCGGGGGGAATGTGTTCAGATCCGGAACGATCTTTCTGGCGGTGTTCGGGCTGGTCTGGTGGATGGTGGGGACCTCAGTGGTCACCGCCACCCCGGCCGCCGTGGCAGCCGTCCTCGGACTGGCCGCCACGGCGGGTGTGCTGGTGCTGGGTCGCAGGGTCGTCTCCCAGGGGCCACCGCCTCCCCCAATGGATGCCGGAGTCATGCGGCGCTTCGGGTGGATCAACATCGCCCAGTGGGCCGCGATCGCGGCGACTGTCGTGGTGTGCGTCGCCTGTGGCGTGCCCTCGTGGATTCCGGTGCTGGTGGTGATCATCGTCGGGGTGCACTTCCTGCCGCTGGCCACGCTGTTCCAGCAGTCGGAATACCGCGTGACAGCGGCCGTACTCATCGCCGCCGGTGTCGCCGCCGGCGTCGTCGGCACGGCAGGCGGACCGCCGACCGCGGTACGTGCCACAGCTTGTATCCCCGCCGCGCTGGCTCTGTGGGGCAGTGCGGTGTGGCTGCTGGGCCGCCGGACCGGCACTCGATAACGGCGAGGCCGTTCATCCTGCTTCGCAGGTTCGTGCCGGGGTGTTGATCAGGTGGTCTTGAGCGGGGTGCCGTCGTAGGCCCAGCGGTAGGCCGTGGCGGTTTCGTTGTGCGCGATGACGTAGACGTCCGTCTTGTCGATCAGGCGTCGCGGCTGGAGAGGTCGCCGTGCCGCAGCACCCGGCGGACCAGGGCGGAGAAGAACAGTTCGACCCGGTTGAGCCAGGAGGCGTGCGGTGGGGTCCAGTGCGCAGGCCGACGCGGGTGCGCCTCGAACCATGCCTTGGTGTGCTTGGCGGTGTGGGAGGAGCCGTTGTCCAGCACCACGTGGGTCTCCTTACCGGGGTCGATGACGGCGTCGAGCCGGTCGAGGAGGGCGGTGAAGGCGAGCGCGCTGTTCCGCACGATCGGCTCGGTCGGCACCTCGCCGGTGCGCACGTCCATGCCGCCACGATCGAGGCGGTGCCGTGCCGGCGGTACTCGAGCCCCTCGCGGGCATCCCGGCCGGGTGCAGCGGGCCGGCCGGGGTGTTTGCGGGAGCGGGCGGCGATCGCGGTCTTCTCATCGATGGACAGCACCACCCCCTCCCCGGGCGGATGGCGGTACGGGCCGCACACGTCTGCGGCCCGCTCCCAGAAGTCGGGGGCCTCCCGGCGGGTGGACCGGCCGTGCACCCGGTGCGGTTTGAGGTCCAAGTCGGCCAGGATCCGGCCGACTTGGGAGGCGGGGATCTTCGCGGACACGGTGTCCGCCACCTGCTCAGCCATGGTGCGGTGCGACCAGGTCGACTCCGGGCGGGGGCGGGGCTGCGGTGGCAGCAGCCATGATCGCGACGCGCACCTCGGACCCGTATGCCTTTGGCCGCCCCGAACGCTTTGCGTCCGCCAGGTCATCCAGCCCGGTCTTCGCGAACCGGACCCGCCCTTTGCGAACCGTGTTCGCCGAGATCCGCAGTTCCCGCGCGAGGGCACCGTCGACCGGCCCGTCCGCCGACGGCTGGTTCACCATCCGCTCTGCCCACGAGCCCACTTGTGTCTCACCGAGGGACGGGACCGCAACGGAGCCTACGGCGGCGCGGTGGCCGTCCAACTCCCCTGTGACGAGGCTTCCGTACCGCGTACCTCCCTCGAACCGGCCGGCCGGGAGACGCCCGGTGTCGACCTGTCGCCGGAACGTCACCCGTAGAAGCCGTCGGTGTGCCAAGCAGGGCACCCCGGTCGGCGGGCTCAGGAAGTTCGGGCACGTCCGCTCACCATAGGCGATTCATAGATGCTTCCCGGATGCTGTTCCCGTACCGACCGATCGGAACCGTGTTGACGAGGGAGGCTGTGATGAGCGAGGGGACGCCCCATGAGGGGGACGGCCGCGACAGCGACGAGCTGCCGGCGGAACTGGAGGAGGAGATCACGTCCTGGTTGGAACAAGGGGGGATGAACCTGATGACGGTCCTCAACGGCCAGAGCGTGTCCGACGAGACGACCGCCCGGAACACGATCTGGGACCTCGTGCAGCAGGACGGCTTCGGCGGAACCGAGACCGTCGGCCGGTCCTCGGGACTGCTCGGCCGGAGGGACGTCGACTCCGACGTCCGTTGGAGCAATCTGGTGGCCACCTACATCGACTCCCTGAGCTGTTCGCTGCTCCCGCACACCGGCGAGGAGGGCACCACGATGGCGTTCGGCCTCGACGAGGGGCACGCGGGAGGGTGCGGCTGACCGCGTCCCGTCAGCGGACGACCGGCCGTCGCCCGCCGTCCGGCGTGCCGGGGGAAGCCGGTTCCCCCCGGTGCTGCTCGCGGGCGAAGAGGCGCACCAGCGGCGTGAGGCGGTAGCGCGGCGGGACCTGGCAGGACACCTCCAGCAGGCGGGCACCGGCCAGGCTCTCCAGAGCCTCCTCGGCGTCCTTCCGCGGGCAACCGAGGACGTTCGCCGCCTCGGGTGCGCCGAAGACGTCGGGGCAGCCGGACGCCAGGACCCCCAGGGCCGTCCGCACCGGTGCGGACACCCGCCGGTGACCGCAGGACAGCGCCGCCCGGACGTCGAGGTCGCCCGCCCGAAGTTCGTCGAGCCTGCGTTCCTCCGGTTCGAGCCGGGCCGCCGCCGCCGCGAGCCGTTGGCGCGGGTGCGCGGCCAGCCGGGCCGCCACGATCCGCAGGGCGAGGGGCAGCCGGTCGCACAGTTCGACGATGCGGGCGGCCGCGTCGGGCTCGTCCCTGGTCCGTTCGGCCCCCGCGATCGTGCTCAGCATCCGGCGGCCCTCCCCGGCGCTCATCGGGCCGAGGGTGACCGGACGCGCCCCGGGCAGTGTGGTGAAGGAGGCCCGGCCGGTGATCAGCGTGCGGCAGCCGCCCGTGCCGGGCAGCAGTGGGCGGACCTGGCGGTCGTCGGCGGCGTTGTCCAGGAGCACCAGCATCCGGCGGTCGGCGAGCAGACTGCGGTAGAGCTGGCCGCGCTCCTCCACGGAAGCCGGAAGGCTGTGCTCCGCGACGCCCATGGCCCGCAGGAACCAGCCGAGCACCTCGGCGGGGGAGCGGGGGCGTTCGGACTGTCCGGACAGGTCGGCGTGGAGCTGCCCGTCCGGGAAGCTTTGCCGTGCCCGGTGCGCGGCGTGCACGGCCAGGGCCGATTTGCCGGTACCCGCGGCGCCCGTCACCACGGCGGGGGAGGACCCTGCTCGGCGCAGGGCGGCCGCGATGCCGTCCAGCTCCCGGCGGCGGCCGGAGAAGTCCGCGACATCGGCGGGCAGCATCGCGGGCACGACACCGCTCCAGGCGCCACGGTCGCGCACCCGCGCCACCGCAGGGCGGGGCCCGCCGTCCGGCAGGGCGAGCGTCGTGCCGGCGGTCCCCGCCCCCTTGCGCGCGGCGGGCCTCGCGAGGGTGCCCGTCAGCACGGACTGCCGGATGTCACGCAGGGCCCGGCCCGGGTCCACCCCCAGTTCGTCACGGAGCATCCGCCGTCCGCGCTCGTACACCGCGAGGGCCTCCGCCTGCCGGCCGCACCGGTGCAGAGCGGTCATGAGCTGGCCGAGCAGCCGCTCGCGCAGGGGGTTCTCCATCACGAGCCGCATCAGCTGCGGGATTGCCGTGTCGTGGCTTCCCAGGGCCAGTTCGGCTTCGATCCGGTCTTCCCGCGCGGACAGGAGGGCCTCGTCCAGCAAGGGCCGTTGGCGTTCCCTGAGGTGGACGGTGACGTTGGAGAGAACCGGCCCGCGCCGTAGCGCGAGCGCCTGCCCGAGGTGGCCGGCGGCCGCGGTGTAGCGGCCCGCCGTCAGGTCCGCGCGACCGCGGTCCACCAGGCTCTCGAAAGCCGTCCAGTCGAAGAAGGCGCCCCGTGTGTCCAGTCGGTAGGCGTGGGCGTACCGCTCCAGGTGGACGCCGGTACCCAGGCACTTCCTGAGCTGGGAGATGTAGGTGTAGAGCTGGGCCGTCGCCGTGGCGGGCGGTTCGCACCCCCACAACAGGGCCTTGAGCCGGTCGTCGGAGAGCGGCCGGCCCCCGGCGAGCAGCATCGCCGCGAGGACCGTGCGCTGCTTCGCTCCGCCGAGGGGGACCGTCCGTCCGCCGGTCTCGGCCTCGACCGACCCGAGTACGCGGAACACGGACGGGTCGAAGCCGTTCACCTCCGCCGGTCTCCGTCCTCGCGGTCCGGTGGCCGGGCGCGGCTGCGGGGCGGACGGTGCGGCGGGCGGCCGGACGCGGCTCGCTCCCGCGGGTCCGAGTCGGGTGGTGCGGTCGCGCATGGTGTCGCTGTGCCCCGGCATGTTCGGTCTCCCGTAGGTGCTTCAGGCCCTGCGGTGGGCCACGAAGTCGCAGAGCGCGCCGAGGATCCTGCGCGCCGGGGTCCGAGGCAGGACCCCGAGGGCGGTACGGGCCAGTGCCAGGCGCTCGTCCCTCATGGCCGCGGCCGTGGCGAGTGCGGCGGAGTCCCGCAGGAGTTCCAGCGCCCGACGGTGCGGGCGTGTCCCGGCGGCCGGTCCGGCGGCGATCAGGGCACGCAGCTCTCCGTCGCCCGGGTCGTCGTCGGCCAGGGCGAGGAGCACGGGGAGGCTGAGGACCCCGGCTTCCACGTCCATGCCCGGTTCCTTGCCCGACGCGGACGCGGGCGAACCGATGTCGAGGAGGTCGTCGGACATCTGGAAGGCGAGGCCCAGTTGCTCGCCGTACTCGGTGAGGACGTCGACGTACGCCCCGGGCGCGCCTGCCTGAAGAGCGCCGAGCTGCAGCGACAGGACGATCAGGGACGCGGACTTGCCGGCCGTCACCTGGAAGTAGTGGTCCAGGGGTGCGGTCCCCGGCTGGGGCCCGAGCAGCTCCAGTGACTGGCCGCGCACCAGCCGGCCGGCGGTCGTCGCGTTCAACCGCACCGCCCGCGGTCCGAGTTCGCAGGCCAGCCGGGCGGCCTGGGCGAGGAGCCAGTCCCCGGCGAACACCGCGCGGCGGTTTCCCCAGCGGACGTTGGCGCTGTCCGCCCCGTGCCGGGTGCCCGCCTCGTCGATGACGTCGTCGTGGTAGAGGGAGGAGACGTGGACGAGTTCGGCCAGGACGGCCGCGTCGATGACACCCTCGCTCTCCGGATCCCCGAACTCCGCGCCCAGCAGGACCAGAAGGGGCCGCAGCCGTTTTCCGCCGGTGGCGACGAGATGCCCGACGAGTGGGGCGATACGGGGGTCGGCGGTGCGGGCGGTGTGCTCCTGGAGGCGCTGTTCGACGGTCCGCAGGCGCTCGGCCAGCCGGTCCCGCAGTGCCGGGTCGTCGGCCGCGAGTCCGGACACGAGGGAACCGCGCTCCGGGGCGCTCAACACGTTCATCCGGGCTCCTGAGGGTATGAGGCACGGGGTTCCCCGGCCGGACACCGCGGACGGCCGGACGCGGGGGCTCGCCGCAATGGCCGGCTCCTGACGTCCGGCTGCCCGCCGACGCCGCGGCAGGGCCCGGACGGTACATGCGGCGGCCGGGGAGTGGAGTGCGTCCGCGACGGGTCGCGCTGCGGACGCCAGGACTGTCGCACCGGGTCGCGCTGCGGACATCAGGACTGTCACACCGGACCCGGAGCGCGGGCAACGGCCCTGGCAGGTTCTTGCCGCGTTGGCGGCTCGCCGTCGTCGGCGGCGGAACACGGCGGCCAGACTGCGGGGAGAACCGGCGACCCCCATGCGTTGGCCCCGGTATCCCCCAGCTCAGGAAGCACGAAGGAGCACCATGTTCGGACGGATAGGGCGGTCCGCCGTCAACCGGCCCTGGCTGACGATCATCGCCTGGATCATCGCGACCGTCGCCGCTGTCGCGCTCGCGCCGCAGTTGAAGAGCACCAACGACCAGGCGGACTTCCTGCCGTCCCACTACGAGTCGGTACGCGTCACGGAGCTGCAGCAGCGCGCGTTCCCGATGGCGGAGCAGCCCTCCGCCATCGCGGTGTTCCAGCGCGCGGACGGGGGCAGGCTCGCGCCGGCCGACCTGGCGGAGGTGACCCGGATCGCCGGGGCCCTGCAGGCGGAGGGCTACGCCAAGGTGAAGTCGGTCCTCGCGAGCCCCGAGGCGGTCTCGCCCAACGGCAGGGTGGCGCTGGCGAGCGTCTTCGCCACGACGAAGAACCACTACGACCAGACGCTCTTCGAGTCGGTGAAGCAGCTCCGGGCGGACGCCAAGCCGCTGCTGGCGAAGACCGGCCTGAGCATGGGGGTGACCGGGCCGACCGCCAGCGGGCTGGACAACCTCGAGTCCTCCGGCGACACCGACGCGATGATCATGCTGGCGACCCTGGTGCTGATCGTGGTGCTGCTGCTGGTGATCTTCCGCAGTCCGCTCATCGCGCTGCTGCCGGTCCTGCTGATCCTTCTGGTGTTCGTCGTGGCCACCGGACTGATCGCGACCGCCGCCGAACTCGGCGGGCTCAAGGCCGACAACTCGGTCTCCGCCATCCTCATCGTGGTGCTGTTCGGCGTCGGCACCGACTACATCCTGTTCCTGCTCTTCCGGTACCGCGAGCAGCTGCGGGCGGGGCAGGCGCCCAAGCAGGCCATGACCGACGCGGTGGCCCGGGTCGGCGAGACCATCGCCTCCGCGGCCGGCGCGGTCATCGTCGCCTTCCTCGCCCTGGTGCTCTCCACCATGGGCATGCTGCGTGCCATGGGCCCGTCGCTGGCCATCGCCGTGGCCGTCACCCTGCTGGCCTCCCTCACCCTCGTACCCGCCGTCTTCTCGCTGCTGGGCACCAAGGCGTTCTGGCCCTCCAAGGCGTGGAAGAAGCAGCCCAAGAGCGTCCTCGCCGGCCGGCTCGGCACCCTCGTCTCGCGGCGGCCCCGCCTCCTCGCGGGCCTTTCCGGCGGCCTGCTGGCCGTCATGAGCGTGGCCGCGTTCGGCTTCAGCGCCGAGTTCGACAGTGAGAGCTCGCTGCCGCGGAACCTGGAGTCCGTACAGGCGTCCGAGGACCTCAGGCGCGGCTTCTCCGCCGGGCAGACCGACCCCTCCCTGGTGCTCGTCGCCTCCAAGGACGGCTCCCGGCTCGACCCGGCCGGCCTGGAGACGTTCCGCGAAAAGCTCTCCGGGGTCGGGGGCGTCGGTGACGTCTCGCCGGCCATGCTCGGCACCGCCGGGGACACGGCGCAGTTCAGCGTCGTCCTGGACTTCCGCCCCGCCGAGGAGGCGGCCATCGACCTGGTCTCCGGAGACCTGCGCGACACCGCGCACCGGGTGGCGCCCGAGGGCACCGAGGCGCTCGTCGGCGGCACCAGCGCGGTCCTCGCGGACATCCGCACCGCCGTCGAACACGACTACTCGCTGGTGTTCCCGATCGCCGGCATCGCCATCATGGTGATTCTCGGACTCCTGCTGCGCAGCGCCGTCGCACCCTGGTACCTGATCGTGGCCGTGGGCCTCGGGTTCGGTGCCACCCTCGGCTCGGCCGTCCTGGTCTTCCAGCAGATCAAGGGCGAGAACGGGCTGATGTTCGCGCTGCCCGTGTTCGTCTACCTCTTCGTGGTGGCGATCGGTACCGACTACAACATCCTCATGGTGGCCCGCCTCCGCGAGGAGATCGCCCGGGGCAGGACCCAGCAGGAGGCCGTCCGGCTCGCCGTGACCCACTCGGCGCCCACCATCGGGGCCGCCGCCGTCATCCTGGCCGGCACCTTCGGCGTCCTGATGCTGGCCGCCAACAGCATGCTCCAGCAGATGGGCTTCGCGGTGTCGTTCGGCATCCTGATCACCGCCTTCGTGATGGCGCTCGTGCTGGTACCGGCGGTCACCTCGCTGCTCGGCGAACGGGCCTGGTGGCCGGGCAGCGACGGTCGGAGGCCGGCGGAAGGCGACGACGTCGCGCCGGCGCCGGCACCCGAGCCGGCCACGACGTGACCTGCTCACGTTGACCGCGTTCGTCATCGTCCTGACCGCTGTGGGCACCATCGCCCTCGGTCTGGTGGTACTCGGTTTCGGGGCGCGCAGACTGCTCGGTCTGCGGATCGGCGTGCTGCGCTCCCTGCTCACCGGATGCACCGGGCTGCTCACCACCGGACTGGTGAGTTCCGCGATGGGGCCCGCCGCGGCGGGCACCGTGCTGGTGACCGTCCAGGTGGGCTGCGCCCTGCTGGCCGCCATGACCTTCCTGGCTCTGTCCGAGGCGGTGGTGCCCAGCGGGTCGGTCGGCGGCATCGTCCGCTGGCCCCGCTCCGTGAAGCGCCGGGTGGCACGCACCCAGCGCTTCACGGAGCTCAGCAGGATCGCCCTCCGGCACGGGCTGGGCCGCCTCCCGCGGCTGTCCGGCCTGACCGGCCCGGCGACGAGCGCCACCCGGACGGAGCACGCCCGCGCCCTGCGGATGGCCCTGGAGGAGGCGGGCACCACCTTCGTCAAACTCGGCCAGGTGCTCTCCACCCGCTACGACCTGCTGCCCGCCGAGTTCATCGACGAACTGAGCCTGCTCCAGTGCGCGGCGGCCGCCGAGCCCTGGGACGACATCGAGCGGGTGCTCACCGAGGACCTCGGAGCCCCGCCGGGTGAGGTGTTCGCCGAGTTCGGCACCGTGCCGCTGGCGGCCGGCTCCGTCGCCCAGGTGCACCGGGCACGGCTGCGGGACGGCCGGGCGGTCGCCGTCAAGGTGCAGCGCCCCCGGGCCCGCCAGGTGGTGGAACGCGACCTGGACATCCTCCTGCGGATCGCCCGGAGGACCGGCGAACGCACCGCGTGGGGCCGCTCCGTCGGAGTCACCGGACTGGTCCGGGGCTTCGCAGCCTCCCTCCGGGAGGAACTCGACTTCCGCACCGAGGCCCGCACCACCCGGGAGGTCTTTGCCGCGCGGGAGGCCGATGCCGGACAGCACCCGTCGGAAGATCCGGCCCCACGCCCGGCAGTGAGGATCCCCGCCGTCCACGACGGTCCGACCACCGCCCGCGTGCTGGTGGTGGAGTGGCTGGACGGGGTGACGCTCGACAGGGCCGCCGAGTCCGCCGACGCCCGCGGATTCGACCGGACGGCGCTCGCCGGAGCGTTGCTGGACTGCGTCCTCGCGCAGATCATGACCGACGGCGTCTTCCACGCCGATCCGCACCCGGGCAACATCATGCTGCTGGACGACGGACGACTGGGACTGCTGGACTTCGGATGCGCCGGCCGTATCGACAGGGTGCTGCGTTCGGCACTGCGCGACCTGCTGGTCGCGATCCACCGCAACGACCAGCAGGCCCTCTGCGACGCGCTGCTGGAACTGGTGGAGCACCGGCCGGAACCGGCCGACGAGAACCGGCTGGCCCGTGACCTGGGCCGGTTCATGGCCCGGCACCTGGTTCCGGGGACCCGGCCGGACCGGGACATGTTCGCCGCGCTGTTCGCGCTGGTGACCAGGTACGGGCTCGTCGTGCCCGGCGAGATCGCCGCCGTGTTCCGCTCCCTGTCGACACTGGAAGTGTCCCTCGGCCGGCTGGTCCCCGACTACGACATCATCGCCGAGGCCCGCCGGTTCGCGACCTCCCAGGTCCGGCGGAAGCTGGCCCCGGGGAGCCTTGGACGGGCCGCCGCGGGCGAGATGCTCACGCTGCTGCCGGTCCTGCGCCGGCTGCCGCGCCGGGTGGACCGCATCACGGAGGCCCTGGAGCAGGGACGGCTGAGCGTGAACGTCCGGGTGCTGGCCGACGAACGTGACCGCGACTTCGTCCGTGGCATCGTCCACGACGTGCTGTTGGCCTTCAGCGGCGGCGCGGCCGGGGTGGTCGGGGTGATGCTGCTGCAGACGTCCGGGGGACCGGAGATCACCCCGTCGGTCGGACTGTTCGAGGTGCTCGGGTGCAATCTGCTGCTCGTCGCCTCGGTACTGACGCTGCGGGTGCTGTTCTCGCTCTCCCGCGGCCGCCGCTGACCTCGGCCACCCGGGCTCGCCGCATGCCCGCGGCCCGGCTCCGCCGGGACGCCACCGGTCCCGCCCCGAGCCCCGCGGGTCGGGCTCCGGCCCGGTACGGCGGACCGCCGGGCAGGGAACGGAGGCGGCCAGGAAACGCAGTCCGCAGCGGGTGCGCCCCGCCCGGCGGGCGCCCGGGACCGGGTCGGCTGCGGAAGATGCCGGCCTCTCGGCCCGCACCGGGCGCTCCCGGATGCCGTAGCCGCCGAACTCCCTTGCGGTGTGCGTGGAGTCGCGGTGCGTGCGGGTCGGCCGTGTGCGCCTACCCGCTGCCCGCGCGGGTTTGCCGTCCACGCCGCGTGCCCGGCCGGGAAATCCCGGTCGGGCGTTTCACGTGGAGTCGTTGTGCGTGTGGGTTGGCCGTGTGCGTGGAGTCGCCGTGTGCGCCCACCCGCCGCTCGCGCGGGCTTGCCGTCCACGCCCCGTGCCCGGCCGGGAAACCGCGGCCGGGCAATCCCGGTCGGGCGTTCCACGGGGAGTCGCCGTCCACGCACGATGCCCGGCCGGGCAATCCCGGCCGGGCAATCCCGGCCGGGCAATCCCGGCCGGGCATGGGGGCGGGTGTCCTCAGCGGGCGGTCGCCGTGCTGTAGGCGCGGCCCGACATCGGGATGACCACGGCGAGGATGGTACCGATCAGGAGCAGCGACATCGCGATGGGGTGCTCGGCCGGCAGTCCCGTGCCGAGGCCCACGGTGGGGTTGCCGAAGAGCTGCCTGCAGGCGGTGACCACCATGCTGACCGGGTTCCACTCGGCGACGACCCTCAGCCAGGTCGGCAGCCCGTCCGGCGGGACGAACGCGTTGGACAGGAACACCAGCGGCATCATCGCCATGAACGCCAGGGCGTTGACCGATTCGGTGCTGCGCAGCGCCAGACCGAGCAGCGCGCCGAGCCACGACATGGCGAAGCCGAGCAGGAGCAGCAGCCCGAACGCCGCGAGGGCCTTGGGCAGTCCGTTGTGGATGCGCCAGCCGATGAGATAGCCGACCCCGGCCATCAGGATGCAGGACCAGGCGGCGAGCGCCATGTCCGCGGTGGTACGGCCGATCAGTACCGCGGAGCGGGAGATCGGCAGTGAGCGGAAGCGGTCCACCAGGCCGTTGCTCAGGTCCCCGACGACGCCCAGGGCCGTCTGGGAGATGTTGGCCATCATCACCTGGATGAAGATGCCCGCCATGATGTATTCCTGGTAGCTGCCGCCCTCCACCGTCATGGCACTGCCGAAGAGCATGCCGAAGATCAGCACGAAGGCGATCGGCATGATGGTGACGCTGATCAGCTGCTCGGGTATGCGGTAGATGTGCCGGAAGTGACGGCCCACCAACGCCCGTACGTCACTCAGTGTCTCGGTCACGCCGAATCCTTCTCCCTGGCCGTCCGGCCGGTCAGCGTCATGAAAACATCGTCGAGCGAAGGGCGCCGAACGGCGAACTCCGCTATGTCGATGCCGAGTTCCTCCACCGCCGCGGCTGCGGCGGCGACACCGCCCATCCCGTCGGGCAGCGGCACCGACACGGTGCGGCCGTCCTCGGAGACGGACGGGGTGGTCGCGAGCCGGGCGCCGATCGCGGCCACCACCCGGGAGGTGTCCTCGGCGGCGAGCGCGGCGACCTCGAGGCGCTCGTTGCCGACCTTCTGCTTCAGCTGGTCGGCGGTGCCGTCGGCGATCACCTTGCCGGAGTCGATGACCACGATGCGGTCGGCGAGCTGGTCGGCCTCTTCCAGATACTGGGTGGTCAGCAGGACGGTGACGCCCTTGGCCACCTGCTCCCGGATCATCCCCCACAGCACGAGCCGGCTGCTGGGGTCGAGTCCGGTGGTCGGCTCGTCGAGAAAGAGGACCGGCGGGTCGACCATCAGACTGGCCGCCAGGTCCAGCCGCCTGCGCATGCCGCCGGAGTACGTCCGTACCACCCGGTCGGCGGCGTCGGAGAGTTCGAACCGCTCCAGCAACTCGTCCGCCTTCCGGCGCGACGGGCCCTTGCCCAGGTGCAGCAGGGTGCCGATGAGCCGCAGGTTCTCGCGGCCGGTGAGCCGTTCGTCGAGGGCCGCGTACTGGCCGGTGAGGCCGATCCGGCGGCGTACCTCCTTGGGCTGGGCGAGGGCGTCGAATCCGGCGACCGTCGCCCGGCCCTCCTCGGGCCGGAGCAGGGTGGCCAGGATGCGGACGGTGGTGGTCTTGCCCGCACCGTTGGGGCCGAGGAGTCCGAGGACCGTCCCCTCGGGCACGGAGAGGGACACCCCGCTCAGCGCCTCGTGCCCCTTGTAACTCTTGCGGAGACCCTCGGCCTCGATGGCGTTCGTCACGAGTTCACCTCGATCGTTGAAGGGGCCCTTCGGGTCCGTCCGTCCGACTGCGGGACATCGGTCCCGGGGGCGGGCGAACGGCGGGGGCGGCGGCGCAGGTGGAGGCCGGCGAGCGCCAGCGAAGCGCCCCAGACGAAGAACACGGGATACCAGTAGAAGTTCCAGGGACCGAAGGAGGCGGCCACTTCCGCGCTCGGCTCGACCCTGCCCACGGCGACGAAGAACCGCAGGTAGCCGTAGCCGAGTCCCCACAGGGCGAGCCCGGTGCCGCCGATCAGGGCCGCCCCGACGCGGAGCCACCGGGGAAAGAAGTCCCCCCAGGGCCGGAAGAGGGCGGTGGTCGCGAGGGCGGCGAGAGCGGCGGCCACTCCCATGCCCCAGAAGGCGATCATGCGCTGCCAGGCCACGTCCGGCACCGACTCGGGGGTGTCGGGGTAGGCGACCATGATCCCCAGCCCCCACCACAGGTGCGGCAGGGCGTAGGCGAGCCCGGCGATCAGCGCGCAGTACCCGACGGCCCGCTCCCATCGGGAAACCGGGACCACGGACGCCGGCGTGGCATCCTCTCGTGCCTTCGACATCGTCTTCCTCTTCCTTCTCATCGGGACCTGCGGGCGCGGCGGACGGCCCTCAGCTCCACTGGGCGAGCCCTTCACGGTCCGCCTCGAAGCGGACGGGCATGCTCTCCAGGCCGCTGAGGAAGTTGGAGAACACCGGCTCCACCGGGCCGTTGGGCTCGATGCGGTCCGCCACGGCCCGCAGTCCGTCGAGCATGGCGTTGATCTCGACCCGGCCGAGGAACGCACCGAGGCAGAAGTGCGGCCCGTAGCCGAACGACACGTGCTTGTTGGGGGTGCGGGCCAGGTCGAACGTCTCGGGGGCGTCGAAGACGTCCTCGTCCCGGTTGGCGGAGGTGTTCCACAGGGTGACGATGTCGCCGGCGGCGATCCGCTGCCCCGCGACCTCGACGTCCCGCAGCGCCCGGCGGCCGAAGTGCATGCCCGGGGTCGTCCAGCGCAGCACCTCCTCCACGGCGCTCTCCACCGTCACCTCGCCCTGCTTCAGCGCGTTCCACTGCTCCGGGTGACGCATCAGTGCCTGCACCCCGCCGATCATCGACAGCCGGCTGGTCTCGTCGCCGCCGATGATCAGGCTGTAGCAGTTCAGGACGATCTCGTCCTCGTCGAGCGGCTTCCCGTCGATCCGGCCGGTGGCCAGCACGCTGATGACGTCGTCGACCGGGTTCCTCCTGCGCTCCTCGGCGAGCTCACCGAAGTACAGAAGGATCTCGTTGCGGGCGAGCCAGGAGTCCTCGGCACTGGTGTCGGCCGTACTGGAGCTGAGTGCCTGCTTGTTGAGGCCGAGCAGGAAGGCGCGGTCCGCCTCGGGGACGCCCAGCAGGTCGCAGATGGTGGCGATCGGGATGTGCTCGGCGACGTCCCGAGCGAAGTCCGCCTCGCCCCGCTCCACCGCGGTCCCGAGGAGCATGCGGGTGCGCTGCACGACCTGCTCCGAGATGTGCCGCAGGGCGCGCGGCGAGAACGACTTGAGCATCAGCTTGCGGATCGCCGCGTGCCGGGGGCCGTCGGTGACCGCGAGCATCTTGCCCGCCGCGGAGTCACTGCCGTGCAACAGCGTGACCAGCAGGTTCCCTCGCTCGGAGGTGAAGTTGTCGTCGTCCTTGTACACCTTCATGATGTCGTCGTACTTGGACAGGACCCAGAATTCGGGTCCCGCCGCGGTCGCCGGATGACGGTGCACCGGGCGCTCGGCGCGGAACCGGCGCCACATGGCGTGGACGTCGGTCGTCTGATAGGTCCGGGGATCGGTCAGGTCGAAGCTGTCGAGCTCACGGTCCTCGACGTCGGCTCCGCCCAGTGCCGCGGTGGCGCTGGTCATAGGGGCTTGCTCCAAGTGGGTGCGCTGTGGCGGGTCGTCGGCACGGTGGTGCTCCGGCGGTTCACCGGAGCTCGCGCAACTGCGCGGCGAGCGCCCGGCCGATCTCGCCGATGGGCCCCGGCCGGGTCAGCTCGTTGTGCCCGCAGTCGACGACCTGGATGTCGACCCGCCCCTCCACGAAGGGCCGCCACGCCGCGGCCATCGCCTGCGGGGAGGCATGGTCCCGGCCTGCGACGGTCAGCATGACATCGCCACGGACGATGCCCAGTAGACCAGGGCCGTACGGGTGGATGATGCTCCTCGACATGTTGGTGCCAACACGGGCGAGCGCGCTGATATGGCGCTTTTCCAGGCCGGCGAGCGCACTGTCCCCGGCCCGCAGGACCTCCATCACCCGTTCGTACACCAGCGGCTCGGCCGGGTCGCGGTCCCCTGCCCGGCCGCTGAGGTCCAACAGCGTCGCCAGCACGTCCTGTTCGTCGTACGCGAGACCCGCGTGCTCCTCGGAGGGGATGTCCGGGTCGGTGTCCAGCACGGCCAGCAGCCCGACCTGCTCGCCCGCCTCCTGGAGCCGGGTGGCGATCATGTGCGCGAGGATTCCACCGAGGGACCAGCCCACCAGGTGGTAGGGACCGGACGGCTGGACGCCGCGGATCCGGTCGAGGTAGTCGTCGGCCATCTCCTGGATGGAGGAGGGCAGTTCCTCGTCGCGGGCGAGCCCTCGCGCCTGGAGCGCGTAGATCGGGTGGTCGGCCGGGATGTGCCGCAGCAGGCCCGAGTAGCCCCACCCGATACCGGCCCCGGGGTGCAGGCAGAACACGCCCGGTTTCGAGCCGCCGGGCCGCAGGGGCAGCAGCACGTCGAACGGGTCGTGGTCGGAGCCGGCGGTGAGCTCGGCGGCCAGTGCGGCCACGGTCGGGTTCTCCAGCAGGCTGCGCACCGAGAGCCGCACGCCGAACGCGGCCCGCGCCCGGCTGATCACCCGGGTCGCGAGCAGCGAGTGCCCGCCGAGATCGAAGAAGTTGTCGTCGACGCCGACCCTGGGCAGCGAGAGCACCTCGGCGAACAGACCGCAGAGCACCTCCTCCTCGGGGGTACGGGGCGCCCCGCTGCCCAGCGCCCCGGTGAACTCGGGGTCGGGCAGCGCCCTGCGGTCCAGCTTTCCGTTCGGCATCAGCGGAACCTCGTCCAGCCGTACGAACGCGGCGGGCACCATGTACTCGGGGAGCGTGCCGGCCAGACCGGCCCGCAGCGCGTCCGGTTCCAGGCAGCCGGCCGGCCCGGCCGGGTCCGCCGGGACGACGTAGGCCACGATCATCCGGTCGCCCCCGGCGTTCTCCCGCACCACCGACACCGCACGGCCGACACCGGGCAGCGCGGCGAGCGCCGACTCGACCTCGCCGAGTTCGACGCGGAAGCCGCGGATCTTCACCTGGTCGTCGGCGCGGCCGAGGTACTCCAGAGTGCCGTCGCCGGTCCACCGCGCCAGGTCCCCGGTGCGGTACATCCGCTCGCCGGGCCCGCCGTACGGGCAGGCGGTGAACCGTTCGGCCGTCAGTGCCGCACGGCCCAGGTAGCCGCGGGCCAGACCGTCCCCGGCCACGTAGAGCTCACCCGGTACGCCGACGGGCACGGGGCGCAGCGTGTCACCCAGTACGTAGACCCTGGTGCCGCGGACCGGCCGGCCGATGGGCGGAGTGCCGCCCCCCGCGGTCAGGGGCTCGCTGAGGGTGGCCGCGACGGTGGCCTCGGTCGGCCCGTAGGCGTTGACCATGCGGCGGCCCGGCGCCCAGCGGTCCACGAGTTCGGCGCCGGTGGCGTCGCCGCCGACGACCAGGGAGCGGAAGTCGGCCAGCCCTTCCACGGGCACGGTGGCGAGCGCCGCCGGCGGCACCAGGGCATGGGTCACCCGCTGCTCGCGCAGCACCTCGGCGAGGGCCTCGTCACCGAGCGGGCCGGGCGGGGGCACGACGAGCGCGGCCCCGGCCGGCAGCGCCGAGCACAGTTCCAGCACCGAGGCGTCGAAGCTCGGCGAGGCGAACTGGAGCACCCGGGCCGTGCCGTCCACGGCGAACCCTTCCGCCACCGCGGCGGAGAAGGCCGCCAGCCCGGTGTGCTGTACCACCACACCCTTGGGCCTGCCGGTGGAACCGGAGGTGTGGATGACGTACGCGGGATGACCGGGCAGCAGCGCGGCGGTGCGGTCGGAGTCGGCCAGGTCGTGGGCTGGCAGCGCGGCGAGCTCCCCGGTGACGGCCGGGTCGTCCAGCCGCAGCACCGGGAGCCCGGTCGGCGGCGTGCCCTGCGGCAGGGTGACACCGAAGGCGGTGACGGCGAGTACCGGCGCCGCGTCGTCGAGCATGAACGCGATGCGCTCGGCCGGATAGGACGGGTCCACCGGCAGGTAGGCGGCCCCGGACTTGAGCACCGCGAGCTGCGCCACCACGATGTCCACCGACCGGGGCAGCAGCAGGGCGACGATCCTCTCCGGCCCGGCCCCGCGCGCGGCCAGCAGCCGGGCGAGCCGGTTGGCCCGCTCGTTCAGCTCGGCGTAACGGAGCAGGACCCCCGGCGCGACGACGGCGTCGGCGTCCGGGGTGCTGCGGACCTGCTCCTCGAACAGTTCGGGGAAGGTCCGGGCCCGCGGCCCGTCGCCGTCGCGGCTCCATTCGTCGACGAGCCGCCGGTGCTCCTGGGGGGAGACGACGTCCAACCGGCCGACGGCCCGCTCCGGGTCCTCGACCACGGCCCGCAGCAGCGCCTCCAGACGGCCTCCCACCAGCCGCACGGTCTCGTCGGAGAACAGGTCGGGCCGGTAGCTCAGCCGCAGGTGGAGCCGGGGGCCGGGGACGGCCGCGAGACTCATCGGGTAGTGGTTGGCGTCCTCCCCCACCAGCCCGGTGACCCGCAGCTCGTCCGGGTCACCCGGGTCCTCGGCCGCCAGCGCGGACGGGTCGACGGGGTAGTTCTCCGTCACGGTGAGCGTGTCGAACAGCTCGCCGACACCCTCCTTCCAGCCGCCGAGGGACTGCACTTCGGTGAGGCTCAGCTGCTGGTGGCTCATGAGGCCGGACTGCTGCTTCTGCAGCCGGGCCAGGAGCCCGGCCAGCGATTCGGTGGGGTCGAGGGTGACCCGGACCGGCAGGGTGTTGATGAACAGCCCGATCATGTGCTCCACACCGGGCAGCTCCGGCGGGCGCCCGGAGACCGTACCGCCGAAGACGACGTCGTCCCGGCCGGTGAGGCGGCCCAGCAGCAGCCCCCACACGCCCTGCAGGACGGTGTTCAGCGTCAGACCGCTCCCGCGGGTCCGCGCCGCCAGCGCGGAGGTGAACTCCTCGGACAGGTCCAGCGTGTGATGGCGCGGCCGGACCGGCCGGCGGGGCGGGTCCGCGGGAGCCAGCAGGGTGGGCTCGCAGACGTCCCCGAGTACCTCGCGCCAGGCCTGCTCGCTCTGCGCCCGGTCCTGCTTGGCCACCCACGCCAGATAGTCGCGGTACGGCGTGACGTGCGGCATCCCGGACGGGTCGCCGTGCTGCCTGTACAGCGTGAAGAGCTCGCTGACCAGCAGCGGTGTGGACCAGCCGTCCAGCAGGATGTGGTGGTTGCTCACCACGAGCCGGTGCTCGCGCTCGCCGAGGCGCACCAGGGTGAAGCGCACCAGCGGCGGCCGGTTCAGGTCGAAGCGGCGCGCGCGGTCCTCGGCCAGGGCCCGTTCCAGCGCGGCGGGCCGCTCGTCCTGTGGCAGTCCGCCGAGGTCGACCTCCCGGTAGGGCGGCCGGACCCGGCTGCGGATCACCTGCACCGGGCGCTCCAGGCCCTCGTGCCGGAAGCCGGCGCGCAGACTGGTGTGCCGGGCGACGAGCGCGGCGACGGCGGCCGTCATCCGCTCGGTGTCCACGATGCCGGTCAGCTCCAGCACCAGCTGCACCGTGTAGACGTCCATCTCCTGCTCGTCGAGCAGGGCGTGGAACAGCAGCCCCTCCTGCAGCGGTGACAGCGGGAGTACGTCCTCGATCGCCGGCTTGGTCATCGGTTCCTCCAGTTGGTGCCGGCATCGGCGGCGTCGTGTCCGTTGTTCTGCTGGTTCCGCTGTTCTGCTGGTTCCGCTTGCGTCCCTCGGTCCTGGTGACCGTCGGACGCGTCAGAACCGTCGAAGTCGTCCTCGAAGTCGTCCTCGAAGTCGCCCTCGAGGTCGTCACCGAGCCCGTCGATGTCGTGCTGGCTCAGTGACACCAGCGGCAGGTCGGAAGGCGTCCAGCCGCCGGCCTCGGGAGCGGCCGCGTGCTCGGCGAGCATGCGCAGCATGCGGAACCACCCTTCGGCCAGCCCGGCCACGTCCTCCTCGCCGAGCAGGTCCCCGGCCCAGGTCCAGGTGGCCACGAGCCGCGGACCCTCGGGGCCGTCCTGGGTGAAGGCGTTGACCTCCAGCGGGTGCGCGAGCGGCATGGCGTCGTCGGAACCGCCGCCGAGCCCGCCGGACTCGGGGGCCGGGCCCCAGTCAGCGGCCTCGGCCGCTTCGCCGCCCCCGCCGAGCCGGCCCAGGTAGTTGAACCCGATCTGCGGCGGGGCGAGTTCGGCCAGGACGGTCCGGGTGTTCGGGTTGAGGTGGCGCAGCAGCCCGTACCCGAGCCCGTGGTCGGGCACCGCCCGCAACTGCTCCTTGACCTGCTTGAGCACCCTGCCCGCACCCGAGCCGGTGGCGGTGAGCTGCTCCCAGTCCTGGTGGCCGGTCTCCAGCCGCACCGGGTGGATCCCGGTGAACCAGCCGACCGTGCGCGACAGGTCGCAGACGGCGTCGCCGCCCGGTCCGGTCCTGCCGTGGCCTTCGAGGTCCACCAGTACGCCCTGGGTGTGGCGGCCCCGGCTCTCCTGCCACTCGGCGACGGCCAGCGCGAATCCGGTCAGCAGCACGTCGTTCACCCCGGCGTGGAACGCGGAGACGACGGAGGTCAGCAGCGGTTCGGTGTGCTCGCGGGCGAGGGACAGGGTGAGGGTGCGCGCGGTCGCCTGGGTGTCACGCGCCGGATCGAGCGGACGTTCGCCGAGCAGCGGTTCGCCGTCGGCCAGCATCGTCGTCCAGCGGCTCAGGTCGCCGACGCGTGCGGGCTTGCGGGCCTCCTCGTTCAGCAGGCGGGCCCAGGTACGGAAGGACGTGGGCACCGGTTCGAGCACCGGCTTCCCGCCGCCGGCCAGGGCGTGGTACGCCGCGGCCAGGTCGGGGGTGATGACCCGCCAGGAGACGCCGTCGACCACGAGGTGGTGGGCGATCAGCAGCAGCCGCCCCGGGTGGTCCGGCCCGGCGTCGAACCAGACCGCCTGGACCATGACGCCGTCCTCGGGCGAGAGCCGGTCCCACGCCGCGGTGGCGTGCTCCTCCAGGGCGCCGGCGAGCGTCTCGGCCCTGACCGGGCCGGACGGCAGCGCCACCCGGTGCAGCAGGTCGGCCGCGTCGGCCGTGCCACGGTCCGGGACCTCCAGCGACCAGCCGTCGGCGCCGCGCGTCAGCCGCGCCCGCAGCATGTCGTGGTGGTCCAGCAGCGTCTGCAGCGCGGCCGTCAGATGCCCGGCCGACGCACCCGCGGGGACCTGGAGCAGCGTCGACTGGTTGAAGCGGTCGACGGGGCCGCCGCGTTCCTCCAGCCAGCGGACGATCGGCGTCGCCCCCACGGTCCCGATCCCGGCGTCCGGGCCCTCGTCGGCCGTGCGGTCGACGACGGCGGCGACGGTGGCCAGCGCCTCGACCGTCTTGTGCTCGAAGATGTCGCGCGGGGTCAGGAGCAGCCCGGCCCTGCGGGCGCGGGCGACGAGCTGGATGGAGACGATGGAGTCGCCGCCCAGGTCGAAGAAGCCGTCGTCCACGCCGACGGCGGGCAGCCCGAGGACTTCCGCGAACAGGCCGCAGAGCAGCTCCTCGCGCTCGGTCCGCGCCGCGCGGCCTCCCGCCGCCGCGGCGAAGTCGGGGGCGGGCAGCGCCTTGCGGTCGAGCTTGCCGTTGGCGGTCAGCGGCAGGACGTCGAGCGTGACGAACGCCGACGGCACCATGTACTCGGGGAGCTGCGTACGCAGGTGCTTGCGCAGGTCCTCCGCCTCCGGGGCCCCGCTCTCCGCCTGCGGGACGACGTACCCGACGAGCTTGCGCCCGCCCGGCCGGTCCTCCCGTACGACGACGGCGACCTGGCCGACCTGCGGGTGCGAGGCGAGGCAGGCCTCGATCTCGCCGAGCTCGATGCGGAAGCCGCGGATCTTGACCTGGTGGTCGGCGCGGCCGAGGTACTCCAGCTCACCGTCCTTGGTACGGCGTGCCAGGTCGCCGGTGCGGTACATGCGGGTGCCGGGCGGGCCGTACGGGTCGGCGACGAAGCGCTCGGCGGTCAGGGCGTGCCGGCCGAGATAGCCGTCGGCCAGGCCCGCGCCGGCCACGTACATCTCACCGACGACACCGGCGGGGACCGGAGCGAGGCGCGCGTCGAGGACGTGCACCCGCAGATCCGGGATCGGCCGGCCGATGAGGCTGGCCGTCGCCGAGGCGGCGCCACCGGCATCCAGTGCGCGGTGGGTGACGTGGACGGTGGTCTCGGTGATGCCGTACATGTTGACCAGGCGGGGGGCGGTGTCGGGGTGGCGGTCGTACCACTCCTGAAGGCGCCGGAGGTCGAGGGCCTCGCCGCCGAAGATGACGTAGCGCAGCGCGAGTCGTGTGCCGAGGTCGGGGCGTTCGCTCTCGGTGCGCATCAGCTGGTAGAAGGCGGACGGGGTCTGGTTGAGGACGGTGACCTTCTGGTCGGCGAGCAGGGCCAGGAAGTCCTCCGGGGAGCGGGAGACCTCGAAGGGCACGACGACGAGGCGGCCGCCGTGCAGCAGGGGGCCCCAGATCTCCCAGACGGAGAAGTCGAAGGCGTAGCTGTGAAACAGCGTCCACACGTCGTCCGGTCCGAAGCCGAACCAGTGGTCGGTCGCGGTGAAGAGGCGGGCGACGTTGCGGTGGGGGACGACGACGCCCTTGGGGCGGCCGGTGGAGCCGGAGGTGTAGATGACGTAGGCGGCGGAGCCGGCGGACAGCGGGCCGCCGCGTTCGGTGTCCGACAGGTCGCCGTCGGGCAGGGCGTGCAGGCCGGAGTGTGTGTGGGGGTCGTCCAGGAGGAGGGTGGTCGCGTCGCCGTGGTCGATGCCGGAGAGGTCCACGCCGGTGGTGGTGACGATCAGGGCGGGGGAGGAGTCGGTGACCATGTGGGCGAGGCGGTCGGCGGGGTAGTCGGGGTCCATGGGGACGTAGGCGGCGCCGGATTTGATGACGGCGAGCAGGGCGGTGACGAGTTCGATGGATCGGGGCAGGGCGAGGCCGACGTATCGGCCGGGTCCGGCGCCGTCCGCGATCAGTCGGCGTGCCAGCCGGTTCGCGGTGGTGTTCAGTTCGCGGTAGGAGAGTGTCCGGTCGCCGCACACCAGGGCGATGGCGTCGGGGGTGCCGGCGGCGCGGTCCTCGAACAGTTCCGCCAGTGACGGTCCGTCCGTACCGGCCTCGTCCACCACCGCACCCGCACCGGCGAGAGCGGCATCCCACTCGGCCGCGTCCAGGACGTGCACGTCGCCGAGCGCACGGTCGGGCTCCTCGGTCCACGTGGACAGCAGCCGCACGAAGCGCTCGGCCAGGCTGCCGGCCGTGGACGGGTCGAAGAGGTCGACGGCGAACTCCAGAGCACCCGTGATCCCCGCGGCCGAACCCTCGGGGGTCCGCTGCTCGGTGAGGCTCAGCGCCAGGTCGTACTTGGCGACGCTGTGTTCGACCGGGTGACCGCCGAAGGTCAGCCCGGGCAGTTCCAGGCCGTCCGCGGCGGGGGCCTGGTTGTGGAAGGTCAGGTTGACCTGGAACAACGGGTGCCGGGCCGCCGAGCGCTCCGGGTTCATCACCTCCACGAGCCGCTCGAACGGAACGTCCTGGTGGGCGTAGGCGGCGAGGTCGGTGTCCCGGACCCGTGCCAGCAGTTCCCGGAAGGTCGGGTTGCCGGAGGTGTCGGTGCGCAGCACCAGGGTGTTGACGAAGAAGCCCACGAGGTCGTCGAGGGCGCTGTCGGTGCGTCCGGCGACCGGCGTGCCGATCGGGACGTCCGTGCCGGCCCCCATCTTGGTCAGCAGGGCGGCGGTGGCCGCCTGGAGGACCATGAACACGCTGGTACCGGTACGGCGTGCCAGCGTCGTGATCCGGGTGTGCAGCTCGGCGTCGAGTTCCAGCGGGACCAGGCCGCCGCGGTGGGAGGAACGCTGGGGCCGCGGCCGGTCGGCCGGCAGCGTCAGCTCCTCGGGGAGATCCGCGAGAGCGGTGCGCCAGTGTTCCAGCTGGGCCGACACCTTGCTGTCCGGGTCGTCCTCGCTGCCCAGCACGTCCCGCTGCCACAGCGTGTAGTCCGCGTACTGCACCCGCAGGGGCTCCCAGTCGGGGGTCCGCGCCAGGCGGCGCGCCGCGTAGGCGGTGGACAGGTCCCTGGCCAGCGGCGCCAGCGAGGCGCCGTCGGCGGCGATGTGGTGCACCAGCAGGTGGAGCACATGCCGGTCGGGAGCGAGAGCGAAGAGGTCCGCCTTCAACGGCACATCGGCCGTCAGGTCGAAGGCGTGGCCGGCCGCGGCGCTCAGCGCGCCGGGGAGCTCGGCCTCGGTGACCTCGGTGACCGGCAGTTCGAGGCCGAGGGCGGAGACGTCCAGCACCAGCTGGCGCGGGCGTCCGTCGGTGTCGGGGAAGACGGTCCGCAGGCTCTCGTGCCGGTCGACCACGTCACGCAGCGCGGCGGCGAGAGCAGCCCGGTCCAGATCGCCGGTCAGACTCAGCGCCAGCGGAATGTTGTACGCGGAGCCGGGCCCGTCGAAATGACCGAGGAACCACAGTCTGCGCTGGGCGAAGGAGAGCGGAACCTCCGCGGGGCGTTCGGCCGCGCGCACCGGGGGACGTACCCCGGACGCCGAGCCGAGCTGCCGGACGAGCGCGGCCACGGTCGGGTGCTCGAAGACGCTGCGCACCGGGAGCTCCACGCCGAGCTCGTCCCGGACACGGCTCGCGAGCCGGGTGGCCAGCAGGGAGTGGCCTCCGAGGTCGAAGAAGCCGTCGTCGACGCCGACGGTCTCCACCCCGAGCACCTCGGCGAACAGGTCGCAGAGCAGCGCTTCCTGGACGGTCCGGGGAGCCCGGCCCGCACCGGTGGCGGTGAGGTCGGGTGCGGGGAGTGCGGTGCGGTCGAGTTTGCCGTTGACGGTCAGGGGGAGGGCGTCGAGGGTGACGATCGCGGCCGGGATCATGTGCTCCGGCAGGGTGGTGCGGAGGGTGTCGCGGAGCGCTGTGGGGCCGGTGGGGGTGTTGGTGACGACGTAGGCGACCAGGCGGCGGTCGCCGGGGCGGTCTTCGCGGATGGTGACGGCGGC
>NZ_JBHSPC010000005.1:0-2855 GCF_042656345.1 Streptomyces incanus | reverse complement strand
GTGTACGTGCTGGACGCGGCGTTGCGTCCGGTCGCCCCGGGTGTGGCGGGAGAGCTCTACCTCGCCGGCGAGCAACTGGCCCGCGGCTACCTGGGCCGTCCCGCGCTGACCGCGGAACGGTTCACCGCCTGCCCCTACGGCGGCCCGGGCAGCCGCATGTACCGCACCGGCGACCTCGTGCGCTGGGACTCCGACGGGGCCCTGGAATACCTGGGCCGCGCCGACGACCAGGTCAAGCTGCGCGGCTTCCGGATCGAGCTCGGCGAGATCGAGACCGCGCTCACGGACTGCGCGGGTGTCGGCCGGGCCGTCGTCCTGGTCCGTGAGGACCGCCCCGGCGACAAGCGGCTCATCGCCTACACCGTCCCCGACGCCACCCCCGCACCGGACGCCGGTGCACTGCGTGCCGTGCTCTCCGCCGCGCTGCCCGCCCACATGGTGCCGTCGGCCTTCGTCACCCTCGACGCCCTGCCGCTCACCGCCAACGGCAAGCTGGACCGCAAGGCCCTGCCCGCACCCGAGCACGCCGGCGGCGGCATGGGCCGCGCCCCGCGCACCCCGCAGGAAGAGATCCTCTGCGCCCTGTTCGCCGACACTCTCGGCGTGCCGGAGGTCGGCCCCGACGACAGCTTCTTCGAACTCGGCGGGCATTCGCTGCTCGCCACCCGTCTCACCGGCCGCATCCGGGTGGCGCTGGGCGCCGAACTCCAGGTACGTGCCCTCTTCGAGGCTCCGACCCCGGCCGGTCTCGCCGCCCGGCTGGACGGCGAGACCGCAGTGGCCCGGCGGGCGCTCCGCCTCATGCCCCGGCCCGAGGAGGTGCCGCTCTCGTACGCGCAGCAGCGGCTGTGGTTCCTCGGTCGCTTCGAGGGCCCGGGGGCGACCTACAACATCCCGCTGGCCCTGCGGCTCACCGGCTCGGTGGACTCCGCCGCGCTGGCCGCGGCCCTGCAAGACGTGGTCGGCCGCCACGAGCCGCTGCGCACCGTCTTCCCCGACATCGACGGCGTGCCGCACCAGCGTGTTCTCGACGCGTGCGACGCACGGCCCGAGTGGGCCGTCGTCGACGTGGACGCGGACGGGCCCGGCCTGGACGCGCTCCTCGCCGAACAGGTGACGCGCGGCTTCGACCTCTCGACCGACCTGCCGCTGCGGGCGACGCTGTTCCGGCTCGGCGAGCAGGAGCACGTGCTGCTGCTCGTGCTGCACCACATCGCCGCCGACGGTTCCTCGCTGACCCCGCTGGCGCGTGACCTGTCGGGCGCCTACACGGCACGGTGCCGCGGCGAGGCGCCGGCCTGGAACGAGCTGCCGGTGCAGTACGCGGACTACGCGCTGTGGCAGCGGGAGGTCCTCGGCAGCGAGGACGACCCGGACAGTGTGCTCTCCGGCCAGCTGGAGTTCTGGCGCCGGGCACTGGCCGGTGTGCCCGAGGAGCTGTCCCTGCCGGTGGACCGGCCGCGCCCGGCACACGCCTCCTACCGCGGCGACGTGGTCCCTTTCGCCCTGGACGCGGACGTGCACGCGGGACTGGCCGCGCTGGCGCGGGAGTCCGGCGCCAGCCTGTTCATGGTGCTGCAGGCCGCCGTCGCGGTCTGGCTGGGCAAGCTCGGCGCCGGCACGGACGTGCCACTGGGCACCCCCGTCGCCGGACGCACCGACAGCGCCCTGGACGACCTGGTCGGCTTCTTCGTCAACACCCTGGTACTGCGCACCGACACCTCCGGCGACCCGACCTTCCGGGAGCTGCTGGACCGGGTCCGGGAGACCGACCTGGAGGCCTACGCGCACCAGGACGTCCCCTTCGAGCGCCTCGTCGACCTGGTCAGCCCCGAGCGCTCCCTGGCCCGCCATCCCCTCTTCCAGGTCATGCTCACCCTGGACAACGACGCGCACGGCCGCCTGTTCCTGGGCGACGTCGACGCGGAGATCCTGCCGCTGGGCACCGGAGCGGCCAAGTTCGACCTCGCGCTGAGCTTCGGTGAGCGATCGGCCGGGGACGGTTCCCCGGCCGGGCTGGACGGGTTCGTCGACTTCGCCGTGGACCTGTTCGACCGGGCCACCGTGGAGACGTTCCTCGGCCGGCTGGAGCGGGTGCTCCGAACCGTCGTGGCCGACCCCGACGCCCCGGTCGCCACCCTGGACGTCCTGTCCGCCGACGAACGACACGACATCCTGACCACCTGGAACGACACCACCACCCCGGTCCTCACCGGCACCCTGCCCGAACTGTTCCAGGCCCAGGCCGCCCGCACCCCCGCCCACACCGCCCTGGCCGACACGGGCGGCGAGACCCTCACCTACGACGAGCTCAACCAGCGCGCCAACCGCCTCGCCCGCCACCTGATCGGCCACGGCGCCGGACCCGAGCGCATCGTCGCCCTGGTGCTGCCCCGCTCCGTGGAACTCCTCGTCGCGGAACTGGCCGTCCTCAAGACCGGCGCCGCGTTCCTGCCCATCGACCCGGCCCACCCGGCCGAGCGCATCGCCTACACCCTCGACGACGCCCGCCCCGTCCTCGTCCTCACCGATCAGCGCGCCCCGGTGGCCGCGACGGCCGGTGACCGTCCCGTCCTGCGGATCCACGACCTCCCGCTCGATGGCCACGCCGCCACCGACCTCACGGACGCGGACCGCCTGTCACCACTGACCATGGCCCACCCGGCCTACGTCATCTACACCTCCGGCTCCACCGGCCGCCCCAAGGGCGTCGTGGTCTCCCACACCGGCATCGGCAACCTCGCCTCCGCACAGATCGACCGCTTCGCCCTCACCCCCCACAGCCGCCTGCTGCAGTTCGCCTCACCCAGCTTCGACGCCTCCGTATCCGAGGTCTTCTCCACCTGGCTCTCCGG
>NZ_JBHSPC010000004.1:0-6080 GCF_042656345.1 Streptomyces incanus | reverse complement strand
GTGTACGTGCTGGACGCGGCGTTGCGTCCGGTCGCCCCGGGTGTGGCGGGAGAGCTCTATCTCGCCGGCGAGCAGCTGGCCCGCGGCTACCTGGGCCGTCCCGCGCTGACCGCGGAACGGTTCACCGCCTGCCCCTACGGCGGCCCGGGCAGCCGCATGTACCGCACCGGCGACCTGGTGCGGTCCTCCGAGGACGGGACGCTGGAGTACCTGGGCCGCGCCGACGACCAGGTGAAGCTGCGCGGCTTCCGGATCGAGCTCGGCGAGATCGAGACCGCGCTCACGGACTGCGCGGGTGTCGGCCGGGCCGTCGTCCTGGTCCGTGAGGACCGCCCCGGCGACAAGCGGCTCGTCGCCTACATCGTCCCCCGTGACGTCCAGGGCCCGCCGGTCGAGCCCCGAGCGCTGCGCGAGCAACTGGCCGCCACACTCCCCGAGTACATGGTGCCGGCGTCCTTCGCCGTGCTCCGCGAACTCCCGCTCACCGCCAACGGCAAGCTGGACCGCAAGGCCCTGCCCGCGCCCGAGGAGGCGGCCGGCGGCATGGGCCGCGCCCCGCGCACCCCGCAGGAGGAGATCCTCTGCGGCTTGTTCGCCGAGATCCTCGGCCGCCCGTCCGTCGGGGTGGACGACAGCTTCTTCGACCTCGGCGGCCACTCCCTCCAGGCCACCCGCCTGGTCAGCCGCGTGCGGTCCGCGTTCGACGCGGAGCTGCCGCTGCGCAGCCTCTTCGAGTCGGCCACCCCGGCCGGACTCGCCGCCCTCCTCCAGCGGTCCGCGGACGGCCGTCCGGCCCTGGAGTCCCGGCCGCGGCCGACCGAGGTCCCGCTCTCCTTCGCCCAGCGGCGCCTGTGGTTCCTCGGCCGCTTCGACACCACCGGTGCCGGCTACAACATCCCGCTCGTGCTGCAGCTCGACGGCGACCTCGAGCGGCAGGCCCTGAGTGAGGCGCTGGCCGACGTCGTCGCCCGGCACGAGAGCCTGCGGACCGTCTTCGCCGAGACCGACGGCCGCCCGCACCAGGTCGTCCTGCCCCCGTCCCCGGCCGCTCCGCTCCTTCCGGTCGCCGCCACCGACGACGACCTCGACGGCCGGCTCGCCGGCGCCGCCTCCCTTCCGTTCGACCTGGCGGCCGAGACCCCGCTGCGGGCCACCCTCTTCGCCCTCGACGAGCGGCGGCACGTCCTGCTGCTCCTGCTGCACCACATCGCGGGCGACGGCTGGTCGCTCGCGCCCCTCGCCCGCGACCTGTCGGTCGCCTACGCCGCCCGCAGGGCCGGCGAGGCCCCCGCGTGGGAGCCGCTGCCGGTGCAGTACGCCGACTACAGCCTCTGGCAGCACGAGCTCTTCGGCGACGAGGACGACCAGGACAGCGTCGGAGCACGGCAGATCGCCCACTGGAAGCAGGTCCTGGCCGGCCTGCCGGAGGAGCTGGCGCTGCCCGTCGACCGTCCGCGCCCGGCGCAGGCGAGCCTGCGGGGCGACGTCGTCGCCTTCTCGCTCACGCCGAAGCTGCACCGGGGGCTCGTCCAGCTGTCCCGCGACAGCCGCTGCAGTCTCTTCATGGTCCTCCAGGCGGGCCTCGCGGCCCTGCTCGACCGGCTCGGCTGCGGCGAGGACATACCCATCGGCACCGCCGTCGCGGGCCGCACGGACGAAGCCCTCGACGACCTCGTCGGCTGCTTCGTCAACAACCTGGTGCTGCGCACCGACACCTCCGGCAACCCGACCTTCCGGGAGCTGCTGAGCCGGGTCCGCGAGACGGACCTCACCGCCTACGCCCACCAGGACGTCTCCTTCGACCGGCTCGTGGAGGTCCTCAACCCGGGACGTTCCCTCGCCCGGCACCCGCTGTTCCAGGTGATGCTCACGCTGCAGAACACCGAGCGGGCCACCCTGGAGCTTCCCGGCCTGAGCGTCGAACCCCGTGCGGTGCAGACCCACTCGGCCCGCTTCGACCTCGCGCTGGAGCTGGGTGAGAAGCGCGGCGCCGGCGGCAGCCACGACGGACTCGACGGCATCGTCGAGTACAGCACCGACCTCTTCGACCGGAGCACGGTCGAGAAGCTCACCACCCGCTTCGTCCGGCTGCTGGAGGCCGTGGCCGCGGACGCGGACCGCGCCATCGGCCGGATCGACGTCCTCGGCCCCGTCGAGCGGCACGAACTCCTCGTACGCCGCAACGACACCGGTCACGAGGTGCCCGCCACCACCCTGAACGGTCTCCTGGCCGAGCAGGCGGCCCGCACCCCGGACGCGCCGGCCCTCGTCTTCGAGGACACCACCCTCACCTACGCCGCACTCGACGCCCGCGCCAACCGCCTCGCCCGCCTCCTCGTCGCCGAGGGGGCCGGTCCGGAGCGGACCGTGGCCGTGGCGGTGCCGCGCTCCCCCGAGCTCGTCGTCGCGCTGCTCGCCGTCCTCAAGGCCGGCGCCGCCTACCTGCCCGTCGACCCGGACTACCCGGCCGACCGCATCGGGCATCTGCTCACCGAGGCGAGACCCGCCCTGCTGCTCACGGTCGCGGCGGCCGGGCTCCCGGAGCTCCCGGACCTCCCCACCCGCCGACTGGCACTGGACGAGACGGCACTGACCGCCGGACTCGAGGCGCTCGACGCCTCACCGCTGCCGGACACCGCCCGGCCCGACAACCCGGCCTACGTCATCTACACCTCCGGTTCCACCGGCCGCCCCAAGGGTGTGCCCGTGCCGCACCGCGGCATCGTCAACCGGTTGCTGTGGATGCAGGACCGTTACGGGTTGCGCGCCGACGACCGGGTGCTCCAGAAGACACCGTCCGGCTTCGACGTGTCGGTGTGGGAGTTCTTCTGGCCGCTGATCACCGGCGCCACCCTGGTTCTGGCCCGTCCCGAGGGCCACCGGGACCCGGTCTACCTGGCCGGCCTGATCCGCGCCGAACGTGTCACCACGCTGCACTTCGTGCCGTCCATGCTCCAGGCTTTCCTCGCCGAGCCGGCCGCGGCCGGCTGCGGTGAGTCCCTTCGCCGGGTGATCTGCAGCGGCGAGGCCCTCACCGGCGACCAGCGCTCCCGCTTCTTCGAACTGTTCGACGCCGAGCTGCACAACCTCTACGGCCCGACCGAGGCATCCGTCGACGTCACCCACTGGACCTGCGAGCCCTCCGAGGGGGCGCGCTCCGTCCCGATCGGCCACCCGGTGTGGAACACCCGGGTGTACGTGCTGGACGCGGCGCTGCGTCCGGTCGCCCCGGGTGTGGCGGGAGAGCTCTACCTCGCCGGCGAGCAGCTGGCCCGCGGCTACCTGGGCCGTGCGGCGCTGACCGCGGAACGGTTCACCGCCTGCCCCTATGGTGAAGCGGGCAGCCGCATGTACCGCACCGGCGACCTCGTGCGCTGGGACTCCGACGGGGCCCTGGAATACCTGGGCCGCGCCGACGACCAGGTCAAGCTGCGCGGCTTCCGGATCGAACTCGGCGAGATCGAGTCGGTGCTGGTCTCCCACCCGGCGGTCGCCCAGGCGGCCGTCCTGGTCCGCGAGGACCGGCCCGGCGACAAGCGGCTCGTCGCCTACACCGTCCCCGACGCCACCCCCGCACCGGACACGAACACTGCCCCGGAGGCGGACAGCGGCACACTGCGCAGGCATCTGGCGGCCGCGCTGCCCGAGTACATGGTGCCGTCGGCCTTCGTCACCCTCGACGCCCTGCCGCTCACCCCCAACGGCAAGCTGGACCGCAAGGCCCTGCCCGCGCCCGAGGTACAGAGCGGGGAGCCCGGCCGTGCTCCGGCCACCGCGCAGGAGGCACTGCTGTGCCGGCTGTTCGGGGAGATCCTCGGACTCGACGCCCCGGCCGGGGCCGACGACAGCTTCTTCGAGCTGGGCGGCCACTCCCTGCTGGGTACCCGTCTGATCAGCCGGATCCGTACCGAGGCCGAGGTCGAACTGCCCGTCCGGTCCCTGTTCGAGACGCCCACCCCGGCGGGGCTCGCCCCCCTGCTCGGCGGTGCCCGACCGGCCCGCCGGGCCCTGTCCCGCGGTCCGCGCCCCGAGCACCTGCCCGTCTCGTACGCGCAGCAGCGGCTGTGGTTCCTCAGCCGGCTGGACGGCGCGGAGGCCGCCACGTACAACCTGCCGGTCGCGGTGCGGCTCACCGGTGCGCTCGACCCTGCCGCGCTGGGTGCGGCCCTGCACGACGTGGCCGGCCGCCACGAGGCGCTGCGCACCGTCTTCCGAGAGGTCGACGGCAGCCCGGTCCAGGTCGTCCTGGACGGGGCGGCACCCCGGCTGGACATCCTCGAGGTCCGCGAGAAGGAGCTGCGGCCGGCGCTCGACGCGTCCGCGGCACGCGGCTTCGACATCTCCACCGATCTGCCGTTGCGGGCGACGCTGTTCCGGGTCGGCGAGCGGGAGCACGTGCTGCTGCTCGTGCTGCACCACATCGCCGCCGACGGATGGTCCATGGGTCCGCTGGCGCGTGACCTGTCGGCCGCCTACGCGGCGCGGTGCCGCGGCGAGGCGCCGGCCTGGAACGAGCTGCCGGTGCAGTACGCGGACTACGCGTTGTGGCAGCGGGAGGTCCTCGGCAGCGAGGACGACCCGGACAGTGTGCTCTCCGGCCAGCTGGAGTTCTGGCGCCGGGCACTGGCCGGTGTGCCCGAGGAGCTGTCCCTGCCGGTGGACCGGCCGCGCCCGGCACACGCCTCCTACCGCGGCGACGTGGTCCCCTTCGCCCTGGACGCCGAGGTGCACGCGGGACTGGCCGCGCTGGCGCGGGAGTCCGGCGCCAGCCTGTTCATGGTCTTGCAGGCCGCCGTCGCGGTCTGGCTGGGCAAGCTCGGCGCCGGCACGGACGTGCCACTGGGCACCCCCGTCGCCGGACGCACCGACAGCGCCCTGGACGACCTGGTCGGCTTCTTCGTCAACACCCTGGTACTGCGCACCGACGTGTCGGGCGACCCCACCTTCCGTGACCTGCTGGGCCGGGTACGGGAGACCGACCTGGAGGCCTACGCGCACCAGGACATCCCCTTCGAGCGCCTCGTCGACCTGGTGAGTTCGGAACGCTCGCTCTCCCGCCACCCCCTCTTCCAGGTCATGCTCACCCTGCAGAACGCGGGTGGCGGCGACCTCGAGCTGCCCGGTCTGACCGTACGGAACGAGGACGCCGACACGGGCGCCGCCAAGTTCGACCTCTCCCTGACCTTCGGTGAGCGGTCGGCCGGGGACGGTTCCCCGGCCGGGCTGGACGGGTTCGTCGACTTCGCCCTGGACCTGTTCGACCGGGCCACGATCGAGGCTCTCATCGGCCGGCTGGAGCGGGTGCTCCGAACCGTCGTGGCCGACCCCGACGCCCGGGTCGCCACCCTGGACGTCCTGTCCGCCGACGAACGACACGACATCCTGACCACCTGGAACGACACCACCACCCCGGTCCTCACCGGCACCCTGCCCGAACTGTTCCAGGCCCAGGTGGCCCGCACCCCCGCCCACACCGCCCTGGCCGACACGGGCGGCGAGACCCTCACCTACGACGAGCTCAACCAGCGCGCCAACCGCCTCGCCCGCCACCTGATCGGCCACGGCGCCGGACCCGAGCGCATCGTCGCCCTGGTGCTGCCCCGCTCCGTGGAACTCCTCGTCGCGGAACTGGCCGTCCTCAAGACCGGCGCCGCGTTCCTGCCCATCGACCCGGCCCACCCGGCCGAGCGCATCGCCTACACCCTCGACGACGCCCGCCCCGTCCTCGTCCTCACCCGCGACCTGTCCCCACTCCCGCACACGACCACCGGCACACGCACCATCCTGCACCTCGGAGATCTCCCACTCGGCGACCACGCGCTCCACGACAACGCCGCCACCGACCTCACGGACGCGGACCGCCTGTCGCCGCTGAAGGTGTCTCACCCGGCGTACGTGATCTACACGTCGGGTTCGACCGGACGCCCCAAGGGTGTCGTCGTCTCCCACACCGGCGTCGGCAACCTCGCCTCCGCCCAGATCGAACGCTTCGCCGTCACGGGCGACAGCCGCGTCCTGCAATTCGCCTCACCCAGCTTCGACGCCTCCGTATCCGAGGTCTTCTCCACCTGGCTCTCCGG
>NZ_JBHSPC010000003.1:32128-89144 GCF_042656345.1 Streptomyces incanus | reverse complement strand
GGCGCATCGTCCAGGGGCGACCGGTGTACATCGTCGGGTACACGCCCCGGGTGAACGGGTACGCCCCCGGCTCGCCCAGCTGCTCGGCCGGGTCCCAGCCGGTCAGGGCGTCGGCTCCGTAGACCGGTTCGATGGGCAGCCCGGATTCTCCGAGCCGCGGCCCTCGAGGTGTCGGGGTCATGTGCGTGATTCTTTCCTTCGGTCAGGCAAGGGTCGGAGCGAGCTCGCGGAGCCAGGCGCAGACGCTTTCGCTGTGCTCTCCGAGGCGCGGCGGCGTGAGGTGTCGCTGTCGGTCGCCATCGCCGAGGATCGCGTCCTGTAGGTGTCGTCCGGTCGGCAGCATCGTGATGACGACCTGGGCCTTGGCCACGGCGTCTGCGACGGAGCCGGCGGTGACGACTCCGGCCTGCCGAGCCGCCGCGGCAGCGTCCGAGGAGAGGTCGTGGCCACGAGGTTCGTGGCCGTGGGGCAGCCCATGTTGCCAAGACCGATGAACCCGGCAATGGCCATCCCACTACCTCCTGGTGCCGTGGAGTACGTACGGCGTCCAAGATCCGGCTTGCGTACCTGCTCGGGCAAGAGGCACTTTGACACAGCCACTGTGCAAACATGCACACGTACGGTGGGGCTGGATTTACTAGGACGCCCAACTATATAGTCGCGGCGAAACCCCGCGGCGCAGGGAAGCCGGCGTGATCCGCCGCTGTGACCTGGGAGTAAGCCGTCGAGCAGGACGTCACTGACGAGCAGCCTGTCAAGCGGACGACACTCGCTGACCGAGCGTCAGAATACCGGCCGCGGGATGTTCCATGTTGTCCCCAAGGATGGAGCTGACACGCATGGCGTAGGTGCGCAGTCACAATCCCGTCCGGTCCGCGCGAAGGGCCGTGCTCCACCACGGGGTTCAGCTGCGCTCGGCCGTCGCGTTCTGGCGGCCCTCAGCCATACGCGATCTCGCGCAACCCCGCATCCGTACGCCATGGCGTACGGATGCGGCGGCCCGGCGCGCCGTCCGGACCACCTGACGAGAGCTGGCACCCTCATGATCCATACCCAAGAACGCGCTTCTGTAGGCGAGTTGACCCACTTCTCCGGCGGCAGGCCCACCCCGGGCACCTCCGGTGCCTTTGGCGAGGTCCACGACCCCGACACCGGCGAGGTCCAGACCCGCGTTCCCCTCGCGAGCCGGGCCGAGACCGAGGAAGCGATCAACGATGCCGAGCGGGCACAGCATGAGTGGGGCCAGTGGAACCTTCAGCGCCGCGCCCGGGTACTGCTGCGGTTCCTGCAACTCGCCCAGCAGGAGAAGGACTCGCTTGCCCGGCTGCTGTCCGCCGAGCACAGCAAGACGGTCGCCGACGCGCACGGCGACCTCCAACCCGGTCTGGAAGCAGTCGAGTGTGAAGCAGGCATCCCGCACCTGCTCAAGGGTGAGTTCACCGACAACGCTGGCACCGGCATCGACTTCTGCATGCGAACGAAGACGGTCACCTCGCGTCGGCCCGCCGGCCTGAGGGAAGGCGCGAAGTTCACGATCCCGACGACGGGGTGAGCGCGATGACCTCCACCCTGCTCACCGAGGACCAGCAGGCCCTCGTCGAGACCACTCTCGACTTCGCCCAGGACCACCTCACCCCGCACGCCCTCGACTGGGACCGGGACAAGCACTTCCCCGTCGACGTCCTGCGCAAGGCCGCAGGGCTCGGCCTCGGCGGCATCTACGTCCGCGAGGAATCCGGGGGCTCCGGTCTCACCCGGGCCGACGGCGTCCTCGTCTTCGAAGCTCTCGCCTCGGGTTGTCCGTCCATCGCGGGTTATCTCTCCATCCACAACATGGTCGCCTGGATGATTGACCACTACGGCGACGCCTGCCAGCGCGAGCGTTGGCTGCCCCGCCTGTGTGCCATGGAGGACCTGTCCAGCTACTGCCTGACCGAGCCGGGCGCCGGCTCGGACGCGGCGGCCCTCACCACCCGGGCCACCCGTGATGGCGACCACTGGGTCCTCACCGGCGTCAAGCAGTTCATCTCCGGCGCCGGGACCTCCCAGCTGTACGTGGTGATGGCGCGCACCGGCAACGATGGCGCGGACGGCGTCTCCGCCTTCGTCGTCGACGAGGACGACCCCGGCCTTTCCTTCGGCCCCAACGAGCGGAAGATGGGCTGGAACGCTCAGTCCACCCGGCAGGTCGTGCTGGATGCCGTACGTGTCCCGGCTGATCGGCTGCTTGGCCGGGAGGGCCAGGGCTTCCGGATCGCGATGAACGGGCTCAACGGCGGCCGCCTCGGCATAGCCGCCTGCTCCCTGGGCGGTGCCCGCAGCGCCCTCGACCGCAGCCTCGCCCACCTAGCCGACCGGGAGGCCTTCGGTCAGCGTCTGCTCGACGCCCAGGCACTGCGCTTCGGCCTCGCCGACATGGCGACGGAACTCGCCGCGGCCCGCGCCCTGGTCCAGCAGGCCGCCCAGGCACTGGACCGGGGCCACCCGCAGGCGCCGTACCTGTGCGCCATGGCCAAGAGGTTCGCCACCGACATCGGGTACGCGGTCGCCGACCGGGCGCTCCAACTGCACGGCGGATACGGCTACCTCAACGAGTACGGCATCGAGAAGATCGTCCGCGATCTTCGCGTCCACCGGATCCTGGAAGGAACCAACGAGATCATGCGCGTCATCGTGGCCCGCGGCCTCACGGAGGCGTTCGGATGACCGACAGCGAAGAGGCGGTCCGGCTCCACACCGCTGGACGCGTCGCCCACCTCACCCTCAACCGCCCCCGCGCCCTCAACGCCCTGAACCACGCGATGGTCCGCCAGGTCGACGAAGCCCTCACCGCCTGGGAGCAAGACCCCGCGGTCGAGACGGTCGTCATCACCGGCGCGGGGGAACGCGGCCTGTGCGCGGGCGGCGACATCCGAGCCATCCACGACGACGTCCGGGACGGCGACGGCAGCACCTCAGCCGCGTTCTGGCGCGACGAATATCGCCTTAACGCCCGCATCGCGCGCTACACCAAGCCCTACGTCGCCGTTATGGACGGCATCGTGATGGGCGGCGGAGTCGGTGTCTCCGCACACGGTAGCGTCCGTGTCGTCACTGAACGGTCCCGGATCGCCATGCCCGAGACCGGTATCGGTTTCGTACCGGACGTCGGCGGCACCTATCTGCTCGCCCTCGCGTCGGGGGAACTCGGCACGCATCTCGCCTTGACAGGCGCCGTCATCGGTGCCGGCGACGCCCTGCTCTGCGGCCTCGCCGACCACTTCGTCCCCTCCTTCGCCCTACCGCGCTTTGTCGCCGACCTCGCCGACCTGCCCGTGCGGGACGCCGTGGCCCGCCATGTGCGGCCCGCGCCGCAGGGGGAGCTGGCCGGGCGGCGGGAGTGGATCGACGCCTGCTACTCGGCCGGCTCGCTAGAGGAGATCGTCCAGCGGCTGCTCGCCCACCCCGACCCCGCCGCCAAGGAGGCCGCCGAGAGTCTGCTCGCCAAGTCGCCCACCGCGCTGAAGGTCACCCTGGCCGCCCTGCGCCGCGCCCGTCGGCTCGGCCTACTGGAGCGGGTCCTCGACCAGGAGTATCGGGTCTCCTGTGTCGCCCTGACCGCTCCCGACCTGGTGGAGGGCATCCGCGCCCAGGTCATCGACAAGGACCACAACCCGCGCTGGTCGCCCGCCACCCTCGCAGAGGTCACCGAGGCCGACGTCGAACGCTTCTTCACCCCTCTCGGCGAGCGCGAACTGGGGCTGGCCGCCGGATCCGTCGCGGAAGTGGCCTAGACGGTATGTAGGTGCCGGTCGTGGGCCCGGGCCTCACTCACAAGTTGTCGTGGGTTTCCGGCCGGGCGCAGCCTGGCCGGTAGTGCCTACATTTGCGGGAGGCCCGGTGTTTTCTGAGCGTACGAGCGTCGGGTCGGATGTGCATGCCCGCAGCGTGGTGGCGTGCGCGATCGACACAGTGACCGGGGAGTTGATCTGCTGTCGGCTCACGCCGCAGCATGTTGACGTCCTCGGGTGGATCAGTTGCCTGCCCAGTCCAGTCGCGGTGGCCTACGAAGCCGGGCCGACCAGGTTCGGCCTGGCCGTGGCGCTTTCGGTGGCGGGGATACACTGCGAGGTACTCGCGCCCTCAAGGCTGCAACGTCCGGCCGATGAGCGGGTGAAAACCGATGCGCGCGACGCTCTGCACTTGGCGAAGCTGCTGCGCCTGGGCGAGTTCACCGCGGTGCAGGTGCCGTCGGCGGCCGAAGAAGCCACCCGGGATCTGGTGCGGCGCGCGAGGATGTGCGCGGGGATCTGATGCGTGCCCGCCATCAGGTGAGCAAACTGCTGCTGCGCCAAGGGCTCGTGTGGAGCGGCGGGGTCACGTGGAGGCCGGCTCACCACGCGTGGCTCGGCGCGCAACGCTTCGACGACGTGGCGATGAAGGCCGCCTACGACAGTGCGTACGAGGCGGTGGTCCTGGCCGAAGGGCGTCGGGCCCGTCTCGATAAAGCGATCGCCGCGATGGCCGCCGACTCACCGTGGTCTGCGGTGGTCGCCCGGCTCGGGTGCCTGCGCGGAACCGACGCTCTCGCCGGCTTTGCCCTGGCCGTGGAAATCGGCGACTGGGAGCGGTTCACCGGAGCGAGCATTGGCGCCTACCTCGGGCTGGTACCGAGTGATGAGCTGCCCCGAGTTTCGCGATCCGATCACCGGTTTGATCTATGCCCTGAAGTGGCTCGCCAGGGCTTTCTCAGTCGAGTACTCGGTTATCTTGCGCTGCCGAGGCAACCACGTCCGGGCGTACTCCTCTATCGTCTGCTGCCCCAGTTCCCGTCGCGCCTCCGCCACCGAGGGAGACGTCTTCTTCCGGTCGGCGTACAGCTCCGTCAGCCGTTCGACCGCCGCGTCCTGAGTCCGATACCCGGTCTCCTCTCGCTGTTTTCCCCGCGCGTCGCGAAACCGGATGGTGCAGGCGTGCGGGCAACGGCTGGGCCTGGCGCAGCCACAGGGCTCGAAGAAGGAGCCCATGCCGCGGGCGAGCCGACGAGCCAAGGAGCGACACCTTCCGGAGGACGAGCGGACCAGCGAAGGCCGGCTCTGCTGTCACGTCCCGCGGTCAGCAGGGCGGAGACCTCCGACTCGCCACATGCTGGCTACTTGCTGACCTGGGGCTCAGCAATCATGCCTCTGACCTGCACTGATGCCCATCTTTTAGATCTTCGGAAACAACGTCGAGGACCGCATGGGGCACCTGCGGTACCTGCTGTTCTACCTGGTCTGCGGGTACGCGGCCGCCTACGGCTCCGCGCTGCTCAACTCCGGCTCCGGGGCCCCGCTGATCGGCGCCTCCGGAGCGATCGCCGGGGTGCTGGGCGCGTATCTGGTGCTGTATCCGAGGGCCCGGATCTGGGTCCTCGTCCCCTTCCTGATCTTCCTGCCGCTGCGGCTGCCGGCCTGGATCGTGCTCGGCATGTGGTTCGTGCTGCAGGCGGTCTACTCGTCCGGCGCGGGCGTCACCGGCGCCGGAACCGTGGCGTACGCGGCCCACGTGGTCGGCTTCGTCGTGGGCATGCTGATCGCCTGGCCCCTCAAGCCGGGCACTCCCCCACCGTCCGAACCGGGCCGCGTCCGCTTCGGACGGCAGGCGCGACGGGGCTGGTAGGGCCACGCGCCGGCGCAGCCGGACAGCTTGAGCTCCTCGCGCTCGGTCGAGGTCAGCTCGCTCGGCCGGCCTTGCCCGCAGTCGGCCTTCGCCTGCTTCGCCCAGTCCCGCAGGTCCTCAGGCCCTCAGGGCTGACCCCGGGGTCCCGGGCGACCTCGGTGACCGTCTTGCCGGAGGCCGGCGCCAACTCGACCGCGTCACGCTTGAACTCGTCCGCGTACCGCTTGCTGTGGTTGCTCTTGCTCAACCTGAGCTAATTCCCCTGGAACCGCTCCGCCCCGGTGTCCACGTGTCCAGGTCAACGGGAACCTCAAGGAAAACTCGGGGAACCTCGGAAGGGCTCATCCGCAATGTGGCCGACAGGGCTGAGGCCCTGCCGATGCAATGGACGGCACGTGCTTTCAGAAAGGAAAGGTTCGCTTCGTGTCACGGGTGGTGACCCATTGCAGCTCGGTGAAGTCCTCCACCATGAACCCGACGCCGAAACGTCCCCAACCGCTGTCCTTGGTTCCGCCGAAGGGCATCTGGGGCTCGTCGTTCACGGGCTGGTCATTGACGTGGACGATACCGGCGTTGATCCTGCGGGCGACCTCAAGGCCCTGGACGGAATCAGCAGCGAGGACGGCCGCGGTGAGTCCGAAGCCGGAAGCGTTGGCGCGCTCGACGGCCTCGTCGCGGTCCTCGACCACGGTGAGGGCCACAAGGGGACCGAAGGTCTCGTCGAAGGCCAGCTCGATGTCGTCGGGTACGTCGGTCAGCACGGTCGCTGGATAGCAAGGCGGCTGGGCCGTTCCCCCGGCGAGGACGCGGGCACCCGCTGCCACGGCTTCTTCGACCCTGCGGCTGAGCGTCGACAGGGCCCACTGGTTGATCACCGGGCCGATCACGGTCCGTGGATCGAGAGGATCACCGAGAGGCAGGCTCGCGACCTTGGCGGCGAAGCGCTCGCTGAAGTCGTCGGCGATCGAGCGCTCGACATAGATCCGTCGCGCACACATGCAGACCTGGCCCTGGTGGACGAACGCGCCGAACGCGGCGGCATCGACCGCGTAGTCGAGGTCCACCCCGTCGAGAACGATCAGGGGATTCTGTCCCCCGAGCTGGAGAAGGACACGCTTGAGGTGTCTGCCCGCCGCTTCCGCCAGCCGCCTGCCCGTCGCGGTCGAGCCCGTGAAACTCAGCCTTCGCACCAGCGGGTTCGCGATCAGCTCGTCGCCGACCAGTGAGGCCTCCCCGGGGGCGTGCGTCACGACGTTGAGCACCCCCGGCGGCAACCCGGCCTCGGTGAAGATCTCCGCCCACAGGGCACCGCACGCGGGCGCCTCCTGCGACGGCTTGAGCACGACGGTGTTACCCAGTGCCAGGGGACCGGCGATCGCGCGGCCGGTCAGCGCCAGGGCCGCGTTCCACGGGGCGATGGCACCGACGACACCTACGGGACGCCGAACCGCCATCGCATGGGTACCCGGCTGGTCCGACGGCAGGACTTGTCCGACAGAGGCGTACGGCAGAGCGGCGGACTGCCTCAACAGGGAGAGCGTGAAGTCCAGTTGGATGTCGCCGAAGTAGCGGCTGCAGCCCGTTTCCCGCGCGAGCAGCGCCATGATCTCGGCGCGTCGGCGTTCCACGATGTCCGCCGCCCTGAGGAAGACTGACTGACGCTCGTGGGGCAACGACTGTGACCACGCGGCGAACGACTGATGGGCCGACTCGATCGCAGCACGTGCGTCGTCCTGGTCGCCGGCGGCGACGACGGCCACCACCTCGCCGGACCAGGGATTTCGGCTTTCGTATGTGCGCCCGTTGCGCGAGTCGACCCACTCACCGGCAATGTGCTGGCGAACAACTGGGGCCGCCGCGGTCTTCACTGATGCTCCTCGTCCGAGGTCCGGTCGCGCAGGTCGTGGCCGCAGGGCTGGGAGGCCACGGCACGTGTGCACCTTACGCGTTCCACTTGCAGGAATCGTATTCCGGGAGGTGGAACGTCCGTCATTCCAGGCAGCCCATGCGACGTGAGATGTCCTGAGCGGCGTGGCGAAGCGGCGCTTCCAGACGTGCCACGACCGCCTCGGCCGTGGCGTTCCAGGCGCTCAAGTGGACGGCGACCCCGAGTGCCGCGCAGACGTTGCCGCGGTGATCCCGCACCGGGACGGCGATCGACCGCAGCCCGGCGGTGAGTTCCTGGTCGTTGACGGCGAGGCCACTGTCGGCGATCTCCGCCAGTTCCAGGAGCAGTTGCTCCCGGGCGGTGATGGTCTTCGGTCCACGCCGCGCGAGGTCGGTCCGGTCCAGGATCGCGCGCACGGACACCGGGTCCCGGTGGGCGAGCAGCACCTTGCCCATCGAGGTGCAGTACGCGGGCAGCCGGGTCCCGATCTGGATGTTGAGCTCGATCCGGAAGCCGGCCCGGACCGGACGACGGCGGTCGACATAGACGATGTCCGCGCCGTCGAGGACAGTCAGGCTGACCGTGTGGTTGGTCTCGTCGGCCAGGGCCTGGATGCTTCCGGCGGCGACGCGCGCGACGTCCAGCGTCCCCACGGCCGCGATGCCGAGGTGCATCGCCGCAGGCCCCAGGAGGTACTTGCGGCTGCCTTCCTCCTGCTCGAGGTAGCGCAGGGCGACGAGGCTCGCGACGTAGCGGTGGCACGTGCTCTTGCTCAACCCGGTCGCCCTGGCCAGCTCGACGAGTCCGAGAGGCCGACGGCCGTCGGAGAGCGCGGTCAGGATCGCGAGGCCCCGTTCGAGCGCCTGCGCGCCCGTGCCTGGTGAGTCGGTCGACCGCGGGTCCGGAGTCATGCGCGGAGCATAGTTGGAACGCAGTTCCCCTGAATGGAACTTCGCGTTGACGTATGTCACACCTCACAGCACGATGCGCCGCAAAGTGATGCCCGTCATATTCGTGGCGGCACGAACTTCCTCAGCCAGGAGGACTCGTCGTGACCAACTTCCCGACCAGCGGCGTCAGCAGACGCAGTCTGCTCAAGGGCGCCGGATACGGTGCCGCGGCTCTCGGTGCGGTACCGCTGCTCAGCGCATGCGGAGGACTGAAGGGCTCGAGTTCGTCCTCCTCGGACGCGCTGCGTATCGGCTACGTGAGCCCGCAGACGGGGCCTCTCGCCAGTTTCGCGTCGGCCGACAACTTCGTCGTCTCCCAGGTCCAGGCCGCGGTGGCCAAGGGGATGAAGATCGGCGGAAAGAAGCGGCGGCTGGAGATCGTCGTCAAGGACACCCAGTCGAACTCCAACCGGGCCACCGAGGTCACCCGGCAGCTGATCAACGAGGGCGTCGACCTGATCGTCGGCTCCTCGACGCCCGACACGACCAACCCCGTCGCCGACCAGTGCGAGGCCAACGGCGTTCCGAACGTGACGACCATCGCGCCGTGGGAGGCATGGTTCCACGGCCGCAAGGGCAAGTCGGGCGAGGGCTTCAAGTACACGACGCTCTTCTTCTTCGGCATGCAGCAGTTCGCGGACTGCTTCATGCCGATGTGGGACAGGGCGGGTGTCTCCAGCAAGGACGTCGCGGCTCTGTGGCCGAACGACACCGACGCCAACGCCTTCCGCAACGGCCTGAGCCCGATGATGAGGAAGAAGGGCTGGACCCCCGTCGACGGCGGCGCCTACGAGGACGGTGCGACCGACTTCACGGCGCAGATCACCAAGTTCAAGAAGTCCGGCGCCGAACTCTTCACGTGCACGCCGATCCCCCCGGACTTCCAGACCTTCTGGAAGCAGGCACAGCAGCAGGGCTTCCATCCGAAGCTCGCCACCGTGGCCAAGGTGATGCTCTTCCCCACCGAGGCGGAGGCGCTGGGCCGCCTGAGCAAGAACATCGCCACCGACATCTGGTGGAGCCCGTTCCACCCGTACGCGTCGGCCCTCGACGGCACCACCGCCAAGCAGCTCGCGGACCGCTACGCCGCCAAGACCGGCAAGCAGTGGACGCAGGCCCTGGGCTCGATCTACTCCCTGTTCGAGGTCGCCATCCAGGCGTTCAAGGACGCCGACGACCCGAAGGACAAGGACGAGGTCGCGAAGAACCTCCGCGAGATGAAGATCCGCTGCATGAGCGGCGACCTCGACTTCACCACCGGTCCCGAGCCCGGCATCGCTCTTCAGCACCCCGTCGGCGGTCAGTGGCGGCCCGGGAAGGACTTCCCCTGGGACGTCGTCATCGTGGACAACACCCCCAACCAGGCGGTTCCGCTCGGGGGCGACCTGGAGCCGACCCGCCCGTGAGCCCACAGGACGAGCTGCTCTCCCTGCGAGGGATCAGCAAGAAGTTCGGCCAGGTCGTCGTCGCCACGGACCTTGCTCTGAGCGTCCGTGGCGACGAGGCCCTCGGCATCGTCGGCCCCAACGGAGCCGGTAAGTCGTCACTGTTCTCCATGATCTCGGGCGACCTGCGGCCCGACCACGGATCGGTGTGGTTCGACGGCAAGGACGTGACCGCGCAGTCGGCGTACCGACGGACCCGCACCGGCATCGGACGCACCTACCAGGTCCCCCGCCCGTTCGAGCACCTCACGGTCTTCGAGAACGTCCTGGTCTCCGCCCACCAGGGTGGGGGACGGCGCGGACGGGACGCCTACGACCATGCGGCATCGGTGCTCGAGCTCACGGGTCTGGCCGCCGAGGCGAACACCCCGGCCGGCCGGCTCGGTCTGCTCCAGCGCAAGCGTCTGGAGCTGTCCCGCTCCCTGGGAACCGACCCCACGCTGCTGCTGCTCGACGAGGTCGCCGGTGGACTGACCGATCCCGAGGTCACGGAACTCGTCGACGTGGTGCGTCGGATCCGGGCCGCGGGGCTTGCGGTCGTGTGGATCGAGCACGTCGTGCACGCCCTGGTGAAGTCGGTGGACCGCATGATCTGCCTCGCGGGCGGACGCGTGGTCGCCGATGGCGCCCCTCTCGACGTCCTCGCGCACCCAGACGTTCGGGAGCTGTATCTCGGTGGCGGTCCCGAGAGCGCTGATGCCACCGCCGACGAGGAGAAAGCCTCACCATGACCCTGCTCAACGTCCACGGCCTGGACGTCCACCACGGACAGCTCCAGGCGATCCGTTCCCTGGACCTCACTCTTGAAGAAGGGGAGGTACTTGCCGTCATCGGCGCGAACGGCGCCGGCAAGTCCACCCTCCTTCGCGCTCTCGCGGGCGGCAACACGCCGACCGCCGGCCGCATCGTCTTCGGCGGAAGCGATGTCACCCGTCTGCCCGCCCACCGCCGTGTGGCAGCCGGGATCGCGCTGGTGCCCGAGGGCCGGAGGCTCTTCCGCTCACTCACGGTGGAGGAGAACCTGCTCACCGGCAGCTACCGAGGTCGCCCCGGGCCGTGGACGCTCCAGCGCGTCTACGAGTTGTTCCCGTGGATGGCCGACCGCCGTCGGCAGAACTCGGCCAACCTCTCGGGCGGAGAACAGCAGTCGGTCGCGATCGGGCGGGCGCTCATGTCCAACCCGAAGCTGATCCTGATCGACGAGCTCTCCCTCGGACTGGCGCCCATCATCGTCCGGCGCATCTACGACGTCCTGCCCACCATCGTCGAGAACGGCACCTCCGCACTGATCGTCGAGCAGGACGTCTCCCAGGCACTGCGGGTGTCCGACAAGGTGCAGTGCCTCCTCGAAGGCAGGTCCGTTCTCAGCGGCTCCCCCGACGAGCTCACCCCGAGCGCCATCGAGCAGGCCTACTTCGGCCTCACGACCTCCGCCGCCTCCGATGCGGCCCACGACTGAAAGGAACTGAAGTGGACTGGTTCAACGCAGTCGTTCAGGGTGTGCTGCTCGGCGGACTGTACGCACTGTTCGCGACCGGCCTGTCCGTGATGTTCGGCGTGATGCGGGTCGTCAACCTCGGACACGGAGATCTCGCTGTCGTCGCCTCGTTCATGGCGCTCGCCATGGTGAACGGCACCGGCCTTCCGCTGTGGGTCGCCATCGCCGTGATGGCACCGCTGTTCGCCGTGCTCGGCTACGTGACCCAGCGTGTGCTGCTGCGACGCAGCCTCCGGGCCGGGCCGATGTCGACACTGGTGGTCACGTTCGGGTTGTCGATCATTCTCCAGAACGTTCTCCTCGAGATCTTCTCGGCCGACACCCGCACGCTCGGCGGTGGCGCCTTCGCCACGGGATCGTTCCGCCTCACACAGGACATCTCGATCCCGTACCTTTCGCTCGCCACCTTTGTGCTGGCGGTGATCGTCATCATCGCGATCCAGATGTTCCTGTCCCGGACCGGTCTCGGGCGCATGCTCCGCGCGAGCTCGGACGATCCCGACACGGCGACTCTGGTCGGCGCCGACAGCCGCCACGTGTACGGCATCGCGACCGCCATCGCGTTCGGGACCGTCGCGCTCGCCGGCGTGATGATGGCAATGCGCTCGTCCTTCGACCCTTCCACAGGACCTTCGCGCCTGCTGTTCGCCTTCGAGGCGGTCGTGATCGGCGGCCTCGGTTCCCTGTGGGGCACGTTGCTCGGCGGCATGGTGCTGGGCCTGACCCAGTCGCTGGGCTCCCAGATCGACCCCGCACTCACCATCCTCGGCGGACACATCGTCTTCCTCGCGGTGCTGGCCCTCCGCCCGCAGGGCCTTCTTCAGGGACGGACCGTATGAGCATCACCGACGCCTTCCTTGCGCACGCCACCCATCGTGCATCCGTACGCCGGTCCAGCCGCTCCGCCTGGTTCGGTTCCGGTCTGATGGGCGTAGCGGTGCTCGTACTCGCCGTCCTGCCGTTCGCGGTGATGACCAGCGTCACCGACTCCCTCGTCAACCTGTTCGTCCTCATCGCGCTCGCGAGCATGTGGAACCTCCTCGCCGGCTTCGGCGGGCTCGTCTCGGTCGGGCAACAGGCCTACTTCGGCCTCGGCGCGTACGCCGTTCTGATGCTTGCCGAGCACGGGGTCCAGGCCTACCTCGCCATTCCGTTGGCGGCGGCGGTCGCGGCGGTCATCGCGATCCCGACCTCCTGGCTGGCGTTCCGGCTTCGCGGCGACTACTTCGCCATCGGCACCTGGGTGATCGCCGAGGTGTTCAGGCTGGTGACGACACGCATCGACGCACTCGGCGGGGCGAGCGGCAAGTCGCTCTCCACTCTGTCCGGCATCGACCCGGTCACGCGTGGGGCGATCACCTACTGGGTGGCTCTCGGCCTGGCGGTAGCGGCTGCCGTCGGCTGCTACCTCCTCCTTCGGAGCCGCCTCGGGCTCTCGCTCATGGCCGTGCGCGACGAGGAGACCGCCGCCAACGCGGTCGGCATCAACGTCCCGCGGGCCAAGCGCTGGGTCTATCTGATCTCGGCTGCCGGCTGTGGTGCCGCAGGCGGCGTCCTGCTCGTGGCATCGCTCAGTGTGAACCCCGATGCCGTCTACAACGTGCAGTGGTCCGCCTACATGATCTTCATCGTCGTCATCGGCGGCATCGGCTACATCGAGGGCCCGATCATCGGGGCGATCATCTTCTTCGCGCTCCAGCAGTCCCTGTCGGACTACGGGAGCTGGTACCTCATCATCCTCGGCGTGTGCGGCACGCTCATGGCCATCTGGGCGCCACGTGGTCTGTGGGGCCTGATCACGGCCCGGGCGCGGATCAGCTTCTTCCCGGTCGGGTACCACCTCGACCGCCGGCCCGGCGCGGGTGCGCCTCAGGAAGCCGGTGGCCGCCGTGACTGATCTGGAGCAGCTCGGTCTCGTCGAAGCGGCGGAGGCTGTCCGGAAGCGTGAGATCTCGCCGGTCGAGCTCACCGAGCACTGTCTCGCCAGGATCGAGGAGACCGAGCCGTATGTGCACGCCTATGTGACCGTGGACGCCCGACGGGCCATCGAGGAGGCTCGCGCCGCAGAGGCGGCTGTCCTGCGGGGCGCCGGGTCGGGCGCCTTGCACGGCATCCCTCTCGGGGTCAAGGACATGTTCGACACCGCCGGTCTTCGCACCACCTACGGTTCCCCGACGGCAGCGCATCACGTGCCGTCGCGTGACGCCACCGCCGTCGCGCGGCTGCGTGACGCCGGCGCGATCGTTCTCGGCAAGCACGCCACCCATGAACTCGCCTGGGGCGGCCGGACCGACAGCGCCTACTTCGGCCCGACGCACAATCCGCGCCGGCGGGGCCACATCCCGGGGGGCTCGTCGGGCGGTTCGGCGGCCTCCGTGGCCGTCGGAAGCAGCCTCGGTTCGATCGGCACCGATACCGCGGGCAGCGTGCGCATCCCAGCGGCGCTGAGTGGATGCGTGGGGTTCAAGCCGACGCGCGGCCGGGTGAGTCTGGCCGGCGTCATGCCGTTGGCGCCTTCCCTCGACCACGTCGGTGTGCTGGCGCGCACCGTGCTCGATGCCGTCGCGCTCCTCGATGTGATCTCGGGCCTGGACACCGCCGATCCGAGCACGCGTGAGCTGGTCGCCGAACGTGAGGACACCGACGTGACGGCGCTGGACGTGGCGTTCTTGTCCGGTTGGCCGGCAGAAATCGTGGATCCAGGCGTGGCGTCCGTGCTCGACGAGGTCCGGGAGGACCTGAGCGGTCGAGGCATCGCGGTCAGCACGGCCACGGCAGGCGGCGAAGCTCCGGCCTCAGCCGTCCTGACGCAGATCCTGGCCGAGGCCGGAACTCGCCATCGCCCCGCATTCGAACGTCGCCCGACCTCGTTCGGGCCCGACATCGCGGAGCTGCTCCGACTTCCGCCACCCACTCCTCGCGACCTCGCCCGCGCTCAGGCGACGGTCTCTCGAGCGGCGGCGGCGCTGCTCGAGCTGCTCCTCGAGCACGACGTACTCGTGCTTCCGACCGTCCCGGTCACCGCCCCGCGCATAGGCGAGTCCTTCGTCGATGTCGGTGACACGCGGGCCGTGCCCATCGAGCTCGTTCTGACCCGGTTGACCAGCATCTTCAACGTCGCGGGGCTTCCCGCTGTCAGCGTTCCGGCCGGCGAGCGCGATGCGCTGCCGGTCGGAGTCCAGATCGTCGGACGCCCCGGAGCCGACCACACCGCCACGGCCGTCGCCGCGTTGATCCAGAACACGACTTCAGTAAGGACCTCTTGACATGAAGGTGACCGCCGCCGTCGTCGAGGAACTCGGCGCCCCCTTCACTCTCGTTGAGCTCGAGCTGGACGAACCCGGGCCGGGTGAAGCGCTGGTCCGGATCGTTGCAACCGGCATATGCCACACCGACGAGATCACCAGGCATGGTGACCTGCCGATGCCCTTTCCCGGCGTCCTGGGTCACGAGGGCGCGGGCGTCGTCGAGGCCGTCGGGCCCGGCGTCACCCACACAGCCGTCGGAGATCACGTCGTCATCGGATGGCCGTCCTGTGGTACGTGCTCGAACTGCCGTAGTGGGCAGCCCCGTTACTGCGCGCGTCTCGGTGAGGCACTCTGCGGTGGAGGCCGACTGCTCGGACCTCATGCGGGCCGGAGCGCTCTGCATCGCGCGAACGGAGGCGGGGTGGTGCACAGCCACTTCTTCGGCCAGTCGTCGTTCGCCACGCATGCACTCACCTGGGCCGAGGCACTGGTGGTGGTTCCTGACACGGCTCCGTTGGAGAAGCTCGGCCCCTTGGCCTGCGGCATCGCGACCGGAGCGGGAGCCGTCTTCAACACGCTGCAGCCCCGTCCCGGGAGCTCGCTCGTCGTGTACGGCGTGGGAGCGGTCGGACTCTCCGCCGTGATGGCGGCACGACTGAGCCCGGCGACCCGCATCATCGCGATCGATCGGCACGCCAACCGACTCGAGCTCGCGCGCCGTTTCGGTGCGACCGACGTCATCGATGCGACGCACACCGATCCGGTCGAGGCCGTGCACGACATCTGTGGTGGGCCGGCCGACTACTCGATCGAGTGCACCGGCGTCATCTCGGTCGTCCGTCAAGCCGCCGACAGCATCGGGATGCTCGGGACCTGCGTGCTCATCGGCGGTGCACCCGCCGGTGCCGAGTTGAGCCTCGACCATCTCACCACGCTCTGGGGCAAGCAGGTCGTGGGCGTCCTGGGTGGCGGAGGTCGTAGCGAGGAGCTCATCGGCACACTGGTCGAGCTGAACGCTCAAGGCCGTTTCCCGTTCGATGAACTCGTGGAGTTCTACGACCTCGCGGACATCGAACGAGGTATGAACGACGCCCTCGCAGGCCGCGTACTGAAGCCGGTCCTGCGCATGCCGTCGCACCCCTGACCGCGACTCGCGCGTCCTCGGACGTGAACCCGTCTACTGAAGGAATCGTTTTGGCACTTTTGGACTCTGTCGACTGGCAGGGCAAGATCTTCAAGAACGGCGCCTGGCTGGCAGGCCACGGTGGTGACTACTCCGTCGTCGAACCCGCGACCGGAGCGGAGCTGGCTCGCATGGGAGCAGCCGGCCCGGAGGATGTGGCCGAGGCCGCCGCCTCAGCGGCCGCGGCGCAACAGGCCTGGGCAGCCGTTCCGTTCACCGAGCGAGCGGCAGTGCTCCGCAGAGCCGGTGATCTGTGGAAGCAGCACGCAAAGGAGGTCGCCGAGTGGAACATCCGTGAGGTCGGCGCCGTCCCGGGCATGGCCCAGTTCGCACTCCACACCGCTGCCGAGGAGTGCTACGAAGCCGCCTCACTGCCCGGCCGCCCGATGGGTGAGTTGCTGCCGAGTGAGCAGCCGCGGCTGTCCATGGCACGCCGCGTCCCCGCCGGCGTCGTGACGGTGATCGCGCCCTTCAACGTGCCGATCATTCTGGCGATCCGCTCCGTCGCTCCCGCCCTGGCTCTCGGCAACTCGGTCCTGCTCAAGCCGGACCCCCGCACCGCGGTCACCGGTGGCACGCTGTTGGCTCGTGTATTCGAGGAGGCAGGCCTGCCTGCCGGCGTGCTGCAGATGCTTCCGGGCGGTGCGGACGTCGGCGAGGCGTTGGTCGTCGACCCGCATGTCCGTGTGATCTCGTTCACCGGCTCCACGGCCGTCGGCCGCCACATCGGCAAGCTCGCCGGCCAGCACCTGAAGCGCGCTCACCTCGAGCTCGGCGGCAACTCCGCACTGCTCGTCCTCGATGACGCCGACGTGGAGGACGCGGTCAATCTGGCCGCGTGGGGCTCGTTCTTCAACCAGGGTCAGATCTGCATGACCACCGGAAGGCACCTCGTGTCGAGTGCGGTCTACGACGATTTCGTCGCCGCGCTCGCCGAGAAGGCACAGAGCCTGCCGGTCGGAGATCCGGCCGGTGGAACCGTCGCTCTCGGACCGGTCATCGACGCCGGGCAGCGTGACAAGATCCACCGCCTGGTCACCGAGAGTGCCGCCCAGGGGGCGAAGGTCGCGGCGGGAGGCACCTACGAGGAGCTCTTCTACCGTCCTACGGTTCTCACGGACATGTCACTCATGGCACCGGCGTTCGCGGAAGAGGTCTTCGGCCCGGTGGCCCCGGTCACCCGCGTCGAGTCCGTGGAGGACGCGGTTCGGATCGCCGGGGACAGCGAGTACGGGCTTTCCCTCGGCATCGTCACCAAGGACGTCATGCACGGCCTGGCCGTGGCCGAGAAGATCCCCACCGGGATCGTGCACATCAACGACCAGACGGTGAACGACGAAGCGGTGGCACCGTTCGGAGGGGTGAAGGCCTCGGGCACGGGATCCCGCTTCGGCGGGGCCGCCGCGAACATCGAGGCCTTCACCGAGACTCGCTGGATCACCATGCGTGGCACCGCTGCGCGCTACCCCTTCTGATCGATATGCCTTGGTCCGGCTGGGGACGCCGCGTCCAGCGGCCCCGGCCGGACCATGCGTCGTCGGCTCCGGCGGACGCCGTCAGCGTTGCGGGAGCCGTCGTGCACGGACTCGCCACCGTCGACGCCCAGCACCCCTCCATGACGAAGCCGGCACGTCGTGAAGCCGGGAACAGCATGGCCTCAGCCTTCTGCGACCCGGCCGAGTGCCATGTCGGTACCGACGGGTCCGAGCCGGTCGTCGGCCCGGCCGTGCTGTTACGCGTTCACCCCCGCTCGGTCCTCTACCGTCAGGCGCGTGCCCACCTACGCGTAGACGCGTTCCCGAGCGGGGAAGTCCCCGGGTGGCGCCTACCACTTGATCCCGTTGTCGCACGGGAGCGGCGCGGCGGAGTGGATGGCCGACCGGCTTCGCCCCGTTCGTGCCGGACTTGCGTGGCCCGGGCGACCCGAACGAGGTCCGCGGGCACCTTGCCGCGTGGCCGACCCGACCGTGCTTCTGCACCGTTTCCGCCCCCTGCCGATCCAGCGGGAGGTCCCCGACCACGTCCATGGGCCCTACCCAGCCTGGGATGCGACTGATCTGCTGGAGGCGGCGCACGTCATTGAGCCTTTCCCAGCAATGGATCATGACGGTGTGTGATCGTTCGGATGGTCCGGTCGTGCTCGAGCTGGAGCAGGACCGGGGCCGTGGCCGCAATCCGGGTGATCCGGCCGGGGTCGAGGCTGACTCGTCGCAGGGCCTTGAAGGTGGTTTTGAGAGGGAGTTGGCTCGTTCGCACACGCCATGGATACATCGGATGACCTTGTTGCAGGTCTGCTGGGCCTCGGCCGGCGTGCCTCCCGTGGGCTTCTTGCCCGAGTGGCGGAAGCCGTCTCCCGCGTTTTCGTACCCGAGATCGACCAGGGGTGGCACGCCCAGCTGGGCTGCGACACGGTTGAGCGCGTCGGTCAGGCCGTGCCGGCGGGCGCAGGTGATGTCGTGCTCGCGACCCGGGCGGACCGGCGAGACCCAGATCGACCAGCCGTCCGGAGCGGAGATGACCTGTACGTTCCCGCCGTGATGCCGGTGCTTGCCCGACTACCACAGGTCCACGCCGTGGGGGCCGGGGGCCGCGCCCCGGTCGGTGCGGACCTGTGGTTCCGTCCAGGTGCAGATACGTCAGCCCCGCCGCCTTCGCTCCCTGAAGCGCGGTGTGCGGATCCGGCGGCCAGGAGGGTCAGACCTTCGTGCGGGTACCGATAGGCGGTGGAGGACGACAGGCTATTGTCCCGGGCGAGTCGGGTCAGGCGGGTGCCGTCGATGAACCAGCGCAAGATGAGCACGGCCTGCCGGAAGCAGCCCAGTCCGCGTCGCCCTCTGCGGGTGCCGATCGCCGTACGATGGTCACGCAGCAGCCGGGCCAGGTGCTCGACGGTGGACCGGCGGACCTCAAGCACGGCGGTGTATGTGGCACTGATCGGCACGTGAGGCCCCTCGGTCGAATCTTTCTGTCACAAGATCGTTCCTACCAGCGGCCTTACGGCTGTACGGACTTGGGGACGGCAGGGGCGCAGGACAGCCCAACGATCACAACGAGCAACGACCAGTTACCGGGAAAGGCTCAGTGACCGAACCTGAGTAATGCGGCGCTCCGCAGATCCCTCTGCGGAGCGCCGCATCCGCTTACAGCCTTCAACAACTGGTGAAGGCCTGCCCACCCCGCAGACCCGCACGGGAGACACTCATGCTGTTCGTCATCGCCATCATCGGAATCTCCACACTCGGCTTCACCCTGTGGTACTCGGTGCGCGTCGCCAAAATGCGCGGCCTGCCCGCGTGGCGCAGGTTCTTCCCCCTCAGCCTTCTTGTGCTGTCCATCGCAGCCAGCCTGCTGCGAGCCGCCGACATCCCCCAGGTCGCGAACGCTGTCGCTTTCCCCCTGCTCCTGGCCGCGATCGCGGTGTCCCTGAGGGAAGTACGGGCCGAGAGCAACCGGCGCACATCAACGGCGACGCAGTAGAAAACCCACACCCGAAACGCTTCGGGCACGGGAGGGTGTGTCAACTTAACGGCTCTGTCTCCTATCCGGTGGTGACAGAAAGTGAGAATTGGGCATCTCCGCCTTGCGGAGAGTGCGGCTGGTGCTCCGACCTCCATGCTTCGAAGCGGATGGCAGCGCATCGGGGTCGCTGAGCTTGTCGCGCCGGACTCTCACGGACAGGCACCGGGCCGATCGGCCGACTCCGGGGAACGACCGCTGTGGTGCGCGGACCTGCGGGTTCATGATCGACGGCATCTTTGTCGCCGTCCTCACGGAATGACGATGGGAAGCGGAAGTACGGCCACACGCAGTGGGAGATGACCTCCACCGGGTACCGATGCCCTCTGTACGACGGCGACGCGTCCCTCACGGGCACCTCCTCCACCATGATCAATCCGAAGATCATCCCACCCGGTCAGCCAACATGACAGTGCTCCCCAGAGTCATGGGCATCAGTGTGCCGGTTCGGTCAGGTCGCCTCGAACCGAGAGGTCGCAACATGGGCGTGTGTGCGGCAGCGGCGAGCTCTGGAACTGACGACGCCGAGAGCACATCACACGACATGTCACCGCGCCTTCCCCGCGTGCCTGCGGACGGATACCGTCCGCCCTCTGGCGGACGCGCGTAGACATCCGCCATGATCTGCGTGCACCACCTGCACAGCCGCCCCCAAGGAAACCTGGCCCCCAGCAGGAAGGGTTCGCACATGAAGGCCGTGAAGGCTCTGAGGTTCCTGAGGATCCGCTCGGTCCTGACCGCTCTCGCTCTGGTCATCGCCCCCGGCGCCGCCGTCATCGGCACGGCGGGCGAGGCGTCCGCCGCCACGAAGATCAGCCACGCCACCGCGACCTCGATGTTCCGCGAGGTGGGCCTCACCTGGTCGTCCTCCGGCAACTGCTCGAACCGCAACACCTCGACATGCACGTCGTTCGAACAGCTCAACCTCGCCAGCGCCCAGGGCGCCCAGACCCTCAAGCGGGCCAGCGGCTGCGCACTGAACATCACCGGCGGCACCGAGACGGGCCATGCCTCCGGGACGTACTCGCACTGGAACGGCTACAAGCTCGACTACAGCAAGTACACGTGCCTCGGGAACTACATCAAGAACAACTTCGCCTACATCGGGGTGCGCGGCGACGGCGCCCAGCAGTGGCGTTCCGGTTCCGGCAACATCTACGCCGAAGAGGGCAACCACTGGGACGTCACGTACTACAACTGCGGCGGCTGCTGAGCCGTACCCCGCACACCCCGCAGCCACCGTTCGGCCCGTTGCGGGCGGGCCGAACGGTGAGCCCGGGTCACACTGACCGTACGGCTCGTCTCCCGGCCGCCCGCGGCTGTCCCGCTCGGACATACGATTCTGGGTTTGTCCTGCAGCTTCTCCGTGTGGGGCAACGGCCTCCGCGGCGCCTGGGATGATCCTCCGATGCCGCTGTCGATCGTCACCGCGCTGGTCCGGAATCTGGCCAAGGTGCCCGCTGTCGTGCTGCGCAGCCGGGTGGCCAAGGACGCGGAGGTGCTGGCGCTGCGGCACGGCTCCGCCTGAGCAGGCCGCGGTGCCGGCGCGAGATCGTCTCCGGGCGGACCAGCAGCAGGAGATGCCGCAACTGCTCCCTCGGCAGGCGGCGGAGCAGACCGGCCAGGACCACCCGGTCGGTGCCGGCGAACGTCGGCTTGCCGACCCGGCGTTGCAGGACCGGCAGTCGGCGTTGCAGGGCGAGGATCTCGATGTCCTTGTCCCGGTCGCTCATCGCCGGCAGACGGAGCAGGGCGAGGGCGTTGGTGGCGGCGAGGCAGGCCAGGCGCAGCAGCACAAGAGATCATGATGCCGTCCGCATGGGTCCGCGGGAAGACAATCAAAGGCCGGCGTGCGCGGCCCGCCGCCGGGCAATCAAGACCGTGACCTGCGTGGATGATGTACCGGCACCCGCACTTCCGCTCCGCTGGTGGAGCGCAGCGGTTTCTGTCCGCGTTCAGCGGCATCTCGCTCCACTTCCGACCCCGCCGCCATCTGATGACCGCACTCGACCACCGAGCCGAGATGACCGTCCGCTTCGCGATCTGGGACCAGATCACCAGCGCTGCCGGCCGCCCCACCACGGCCTGAACGCAGGCCCGGACCGCGGGCCCACCATGCCCGACACACTGACAGGCACCTGCAAACCCAACAACGTGACAGCACCTCGGCTTCGCTGACGCAGAAGCAAGAAGCGAGAAGCGAGGACCGCGGGGTCCGGGCGCGGGGTCCGGGATTCTGTGCGTCCCGCGTCGACGGCGGCCGTGTCCTCGGCGACCGTGTCCTCGGTGGCCGACGACGCCTCGTAACTTCCTGGACCCGGGGGTGGTCTCCTGCCGTTCGGCACCGTCGGCCGGCAGGAGACCACCAGCGGGTCAGCCGGCGGGGACGAGTCGCACGGGCAGAGAGACCCAGGAACGCAGGGTGTTGTTGGGGTGGCGGCAGGGTATGCCGGCCGGTTCGATCCGACGGACGCGGCGGGCCAGAGCGGTCAGCAGCGTTTCCGCTTCGAGACGCGCCACATGCTGCCCGACGCACTGGTGGATGCCCATGCCGAAACCGACGTGGCCGGAAGGATCACGGGTGAGATCGAAGCGGTCCGGGGCGTTCCAGCGGGCCGGATCGCGGTTGGCGGCCCCGAGGAACATGAGAATCTTCGTCCCCTCGGGGACGACGGTGCCGGCGACGCGGACATCGGTGGTGGCGGTGCGGAAGAACGTCTGCACCGGGGACTGCCAGCGGACCGCCTCGTCGAAGGCGATGCGCGCCGCCTCGGGACGCTCCCGCAGGAGTTGCCACTGCTCGGGATGGGTGGTGAAGGCGTACAGGGCGGCCGCCAGACCGTGCACGGTGGTGTCGACCCCCGCCGTGAGCAGCGAACGCACCACCAGCGGCGCCTGCTCGTGCGTGAGGTCCCCGCGGTCGGCGGCGGCCCAGATCCGGGCCCCGAACCCGTCCTCGCTCAGTGCCTCACGCGCACACTGGGCGTTCACCCAGGCCGACAACTCGGCCACGCGGTGCGCGTCGGCCGTGACCAGGTCGTTGACCGGTCCGAAGGCGTTGAAGGCCATGTTGCCGTAGGGCAGCAGATTCTCCCGTCCGTCGGGCCCGAGGCCGACCGCGTCGGGGAACACCCGCAACGGGAAGGCCTTCGCCAGGGCTGCGAAGGCATCCACCTCCGGCCCCTCGGCAAGCACTCGGTCGACCAATTCCTCGGCCGTCGCGAGCCAGGACTCGCGCAGACGGCGCAGCGCGGGCGGCGCCAGGATCTCCCGCAGCACCCGGCGCGGGGCGTCGTGCGCGGGCGGATCGGCCTCCAGCAACAGGCTCGGCGGCCGCCACGGCTTCTCGTGGCGGAAGTTGGTCAGCCCGACGCCCGCTCCGGACTCGAAACGTTGCCAGTCCACCAGGGCGGCGTGCACCTGCTCGTAGCGGGCCAGGGCGTGGACGTCGTAGCGCGACAGACGCACCACCGGTCCGGCCTCGCGCAGCAGGTGATGCATCGGTTCCGGTTCGAGCAGGACATCGGGGGAGAACGGGTCCAAGTCGCTGAAGGGCGGCAGGACAGCGCGTTCGAGTGCCTCGGTCATGGCGGCTCCACAGGACGCAGGGGACGTGTTCGACGTGCTCGTCGTGTTCACAGGTCGAGCACCAGACGGTCGTCGCAGGATCGGGACACGCACGGGAACATGCAGTCGTTCGCGGCGCGTTCATGGTCGGCGAGGATCGCGTCCCGGTGGTCGGGGCGCCCATCGAGGACCGGCGTCAGACAGGTGCCGCAGGTGCCCTGCTCGCAGGACGAGAGCACGTCCGCACCGGCGCCGCGCACCGCCTCCAGCACGGACACGTCGGGCGTGACCGTGACGGTGCGTCGGGAGCGCCGCAGTTCGACCTCGAACGCGGTGTCGCGGACCGCGGTCTGACGCTCGACGGTGGTGAACCGCTCGGTGCGCAGGGCGTGGGGCGGCCAGGGGGAACACGCGGCTTCCACCGCGTTCAGCAGGGGGCCGGGACCGCAGCAGTACACCTTCGTGTCCGGCCGCGGCGTGCCGAGCCACGCGTCGAGGTCGAGCAGTCCCCGCTCGTCCTGCGGCGCGACGTGGACCCGGTCGCCGTACAGCGCGACGATTTCGTCACGAAACGCCATGGACGCCCGGGTGCGGCCCCCGTACAGCAACTGCCAGTCCGCTCCGGTCATCTCTGCCTGACGGACCATCGGCAGCAGCGGTGTGATCCCGATGCCGCCCGCGATGAACAGGTAACTGCGTGAGGGCACCAGCGGAAAGTGGTTGCGCGGCCCGCCCACCCCGACCCGGTCACCCGCCCGCAGGCGGTCGTGCACGAAGGCGGATCCGCCCCGGCCCCCGGGTTCCCGCAGTACCGCGATCCGGTAGGTGTGGGCGTCCCACCGGTCACCGCACAGCGAGTACTGCCGGGTCGTTCCGTTCGGCAGGACCAGATCGATGTGCGAGCCCGGCGTCCAGTCCGGGAGGCGTGCTCCCCCCGGATGCGCGAGAGTGAGGGCGACGACTCCGTCGCTCACCGGCTCCTTGGCCGTGACCTTCAAAGTCACCGCGCTCCCCGCACCGCCCGGCGCCGGCTGTGCCCCGGCGGCATGTCGCGTGCCATGAGAAACCACGCTGCTTTTGACCACGTTGTCGCCTCCCGTCTCTGGGTTGCAGGCAGGATGCTCGGCAGGGCGCGACCGCGGCGACGGCATTCTCATCCAGTGAGAGGCGGGCTTCCCGCACCCGTCACCGGGACGTCCGGCGCCCGTCACCGCAGCGCCTCGCAGGGGACACGATGCCCCTCCCCGGCCCCGGGACCGGTCGCGCGGGGTGCCGGCACCGCAGGTGACCGGCCGCCCGCCGGGCCGGGCCGGGCCACCGAATTCCCTGCCACTCCTCGACGTATCGCTCGACTTCTCCGACACTCGGGCAGAGCCGTAATCCGCCGGGACCCGCCATGGGCGCGATCCGGCGGTGGAGAGAAAGGTGGGTGAGCGTGACAGCGCAGGCGATGGCGGACGCGAAGACCGCTGACGACCGGACCGGGGCGCGCTGCGCCGGGACCGGAACCGGCCCGGTGCTGGCCCGGGCGTTCCGCATCCTCGGCGCGTTCGGCGCCGACCATCCGGCGATGACGCTGAGCGAGCTGGCACGACGCTCGGACCTGCCCACGTCGACCGTGCACCGGATGCTCGGCGAACTGATCGGCTGGGGTGCGCTGGAACGCGGGGAGGACGGCCGATACCGCATCGGGCTGCGGCTGTGGGAGGTGGGAGCGCTGGCACCGCGCGGGCAGGGACTGCGGGAGAGTGCCCTGCCGTTCATGGAGGACATGTCGCAGATCACCCGCGAGAACGTGCAGCTCGCGGTGCGCGAGGGCGATGAGCTGGTGTTCGTGGAGCGGATCGCCGGCACCGGGGCGGTACCGGTACTCACCCGGGTGGGCGGGCGGTTCGCGCTGACCGTCACAGGAGGCGGACTGGTCCTGCTGGCCCACGCACCGCTCGACGTGCAGGAGAAGGTACTGGCCGGCCCGCTCCCCCCGTTCACACGGCGGACCGTGACCGACGCGCACACGCTGCGCCGGATGCTCGCCGATGTCCGCCGCAACGGTTACTCCGTGAGTGACCGTCAGGTCACCATGGACGCCTTGTCGGTGGCCGCGCCGGTGTACGGCCCGGGGGGCGAGGTGGCCGCGGCCGTGTCGCTGGTCGTGCGGCACGGCAGCCGCTCGGCGCACGAGATCGCGCCACTGGTGTGCGCCAGCGCCCGGGCGATCTCACGGGCGCTCACCCAGCCGGGCCGAGCGGCCCCCTGACCTCGCGCGGTCCCGCCGCCACCGGGCGGGGGCGGAATTGTTTCCCGGCATCCGGGAAAGGCCCTGACCGGACGGGGGGCCCGCGCCGAGGATGACCGCACCAGCCGCCCCCGCCCACCGGGAGCAGACCGAGCCGCGTCCTCCGACCGGCGGGGCGGTCCGCGTCCCAGCAGTCGACAACGGAGTGCTGCCATGCCCTTTCCCCCCAGCCGTTCACGTGCCGGAGCCGCGCGATGAACCGCCCGCTGCGCGAAGCCCTCGACGAGGGGGTGATGAGCCGCTTCCAGTGGCGCGTGATCGTGGTCTGTGTCTTGCTCAACATCCTCGACGGCTTCGACGTGCTGGTGATGGCCTTTAGCGGCAAGAGCGTCTCCGCCGAATGGGACCTGTCGTCCGCCCAGCTCGGCCTGCTGCTCAGCGCTGGACTCGTCGGCATGGCGCTCGGAGCGCTCGGCATCGCGCCGTGGGCCGACCGCGTGGGCCGTCGGCCGGTCGTGCTCGGCTGCCTCACCGTCGCCGCCGTCGGCATGCTGCTCTCGGCCGCCGCCCAGTCCGCCACGCAGCTCGGCGCGCTCCGCGTACTGACCGGTGTCGGCATAGGTGGCGTCCTGGCCTGCAGTAACGTCCTGTCCGGCGAGTACGCCTCGCGCCGCTGGCGGGGACTGGCCGTCAGCCTGAACTCCACCGGCTACGCCATCGGCGCCACCCTCGGCGGGCTGCTCGCCGTCGGCATGGTCGACCGCTTCGGCTGGCGGTCGGTGTTCCTGGCGGGCGGTGTCGCCACCGCCGCAGTCGTGCCACTGGCCTGGGCCACCCTGCCCGAATCGCTGGACTTCCTGCTGACCCGCAGGCCCAAGGGCGCGCTGGAGCGGGTCAACACGCTGGCCCGCCGTATGGGGCTGCCCCCGCAGTCCGCACTGCCCGAGACCAGCGACCGGTCCTCCGCCTCGGTCACCGCGGGCTTCCGGAAGCTGCTCGCCGGCCCGCTGCGCCGCTCCACGGTGCTGCTGTGGTCCGCGTTCTTCCTGGTCATGTCCGGCTTCTACTTCGTCACCAGCTGGACACCGACCCTGCTGATCGAAGCAGGGCTCTCCAGCACCCAGGGCCTGACCGGCGGCACCCTGCTCAACCTCGGCGGCATCTTCGGCGCGGCGGCGCTCGGTGCCCTCGCCACCCGCTTCCAGCTCCGTCACGTGCTGACCGCCTATCTGATCCTCACCGCCGTCCTGCTGTCCTGCTTCATCCTCTCCACCTCCGCCCTGTGGGCGGCCCTCACGCTCGGCGCCCTCGTCGGCGTGTTCGCCAACGGCTGTGTGGCCGGCCTGTACGCCATGAACCCCGTCGTCTACGACGCGTCCGTGCGCGCCACCGGCATCGGCTGCGCGCTCGCCGTGGGCCGCATCGGATCGATCGTGGCGCCCACCGCCGCGGGCGCCTTGCTGGACACCGGCTGGAGCCCGCAGAGCCTCTACCTCGCCGTGGGCGCGATCTTCGTGGCCGCCGGCGCCATCGTCCTCGCCCTGCGCCCGTCCCGCGCGGCAGGAGCCCACCCGGCCGCCCCCGCCGTCGCCGTCGCCCCCTGACCCCACCCGGCCACCGCGCCCCTAAGGAGTAACACCGTGACCGCTTTCGTCCGCAATCAGTGGTACGTGGCCGCCTACGCCCACGAGGTGGGCCGCGAACTTCTCGGCCGCACCATCCTGGACGAGCCGATCCTGCTCTACCGCACCGAGGACGGCCGGGCGGTCGCCATGGCAGATCGCTGCGTGCACCGCCGCTTCCCGCTCTCGCAAAAGCCGAGCCGACTCGACGGCGACCGCGTGGTCTGCGGCTACCACGGTTTCACCTACGGCACCGACGGCGTGTGCGTATCCGTACCCGGTCAGCAGCGGATCCCCCGCACGGCCCGTCTGGCCACCTACCCAGTCCTCGAACAGGACGCCTTCGTGTGGGTGTGGATCGGCGACCGCGAGCCCGGCGGCACCCTGCCACCGCGCGCCCCGTGGATGGACTCGCCGGACTACACCGTCGTGTCCGGCATGGAGACCATCGACAGCGGCTACGGGCTGCTGGTCGACAACCTGCTGGACCTGTCCCACGAGACGTATCTGCACGGTGGGTACATCGGCACCCCGGAGGTCGCCGAGACGCCCATCACCACCGAGGTGGACGACCGGGCCGGCATCGTCTACGTCAGCCGGCACATGGACGACGCCGAATGCCCCCCGTTCTACGCCACGTCCACCGGCATCACCGGACGCATCACCCGATGGCAGGACATCGAGTACCACGCCCCCTGTCTCTACCTCCTGCACTCCAGGATCGCCCCCGCCGGCGCCCCGGCGCCCGGCCCGAACGGCAGCGACCCGCACGCCTTCCACGTCGAGGTCGTCTACGCCATCACCCCGTCCACCGAGAAGACCACCTACGACTTCTGGGCGGTGGCCCGAGACTTCGCACTGGGGGACCAGGGGGTCTCCGACTTCCTGCGGGAGAACAACCGCACCGTGGTCCTGCAGGACGTGGTCGCTCTCAACGTGCTGCAGCAGGCCCTCGACACCGAGCAGGACGGCTACCAGGAGCTGTCCATCAACATCGACACCGGCGGCCTCGCAGCGCGCCGCATCCTCGCCCGTCTGGCCGCTGAGGGAGCGGAACAGGGGCGTCCGGCGGCGGCCCGATGAGCCCGCTGCATCCCCCCGCGCTGACCGGCGGCGACGTCTACCGCATCCACTGGCTCCTCGGCACCGACCGGCTGCTCGCCGTCTGCCACTGCGGTGCCGAGCGCGAGTTCGAGGACCCGGTGGAACTGTGGGACTGGTTGCTCGCCCACCCCGAGGGGCACCGCCCGCCCGCCGCGGCAGCGCCCCTGCCCGCCGGGACGCCCGAGCCCGCGCTCGCCTGACGAAGGAAGCACCGTGACCACCGTGATCCCCACGCGCACCCAGGAGAGCGGCACCAAGACCGACCTCGACCTGATCGTCGAGGCCAAGGACGCCGTCGCCCGGGGCGTCGTCCGCCTGACCCTCGTCCGTCCCGACGGCGACGAACTGCCGCCCTGGCGCCCCGGAGCCCACATCGACCTCCGGCTCACCCCGGAACTCACCCGCCAATACTCGCTGTGCTCCGACCCCGCCGACCGCACCCGTTGGCAGGTGGCCGTGCTCCGCGAGCCGGAGGGCCGGGGAGGCTCCGCCCACGTGCACGACCGTCTGGCCCCCGGCGACCCGGTACGGGTGCGCGGCCCGCGCAACCACTTCGCACTCCGTCCCTCACCCCGCTACCTGTTCCTGGCAGGCGGCATCGGCATCACACCGCTCCTGCCGATGCTCGCCGAAGCCGAACGTAGTGGTGCCCGCTGGGAGCTGGTGTACGGCGGACGCAGCCTCGCGTCCATGGCCTTCCACGCCGAGTTGCTCGCCACCTACGGCGTGCGCATCCGCCTGGTTCCGCAGGACGAACTCGGCCTGCCGGACCTGGACCGTCTGCTCGCCTGCGCAGGGGAGGACACCTCGGTCTACTGCTGCGGGCCCGAGGGTCTGCTGCGGGCGGTGGAGGAACGCTGCGCCGCCAGGCCCCATGTCGCCCTGCACACCGAGCGGTTCGCCCCCAAGGACCCGCAACCCGATGGCACGGACGAGGAGTTCGAGGTCGAACTGGCCGACAGCGGCCGCACCGTCACCGTGCCGCCCGGTGTCTCGGTACTGGACGCCGTCGAGCAGGCGGGCGTGCAGGTACTGTCCTCGTGCCGCGAGGGCACCTGCGGCACGTGCGAGACGCCGGTGCTCGGCGGAACGGTGGACCACCGCGACTCCCTCCTCACCCCCGAGGAGCAGGCCGCGAACGACACCATGATGATCTGCGTCTCCCGGGCCGCCGGCCCCCGCCTCGTCCTCGACCTGTGAGCGCGGCGGGGCCCGGCGAGTCGGTCCTGACACGGGCGGTGCGCATCCTGGAGGCGTTCAGCCAGGACGAACCCGCGCTGCCCGTCTCCGAGATCGCGCGCCGGGCGGGACTGCACGTGGCGACCGCCTCCCGTCTGATCGCCGAACTCGTCGCGCACGGGCTGCTGGTGCGCGACGAACAGCGGTTGGTACGGGTCGGGGTGCGACTGTGGGAGCTGGCCTCGCGCGCCTCGCCCGCCCTCACACTGCGGGAGCGGGCCATGCCGTTCCTGGAGGGTGTGCACGATGTCGTCGGCCACCACGTGCAGCTCGCCGTGCGCGACGGCGAGGAAGTGCTGTTCGTGGAGCGGCTGTCCACGCCCGGCTCCGTCGTCAACTACACGCGGATCGCGGGCCGGCTGCCGCTGCACGCCTCCTCCAGCGGTCTCGTCCTGCTCGCCCACGCCCCCGCCATGCTGCGTGAACAGGTCGTGGAGGCGGGACCGTTGCATGCCTACACCACCGCCACCCCTGCCGTCCCGGGCAGGCTGCGGGCCCAGCTCGCCGCCATACGCCGGGACGGCTACGCGTACTGCCCCGGCTTCGTGCACGAGGACGCCCTCGGCATCGCGGCCCCCGTGCGTGACGGCACCGGCGACGTCGTCGCGGCCGTCGGCGTGGTCGTGCCCAACGACGCCGCCGCCCGGACCCACCTCCCCGTGGTGCGCACGGCCGCGCGCGGTATCTCCCGCGCCCTCGGCGCCAGACCGGCGGACGCGCAGGGGCGCGGAGGATGACCCGGTCCCGGCCGCCGGGCCACCGCGTCACCGCGTCACCGCGTCACCGCGTCACCGGAACGGATTGTGGCCTCGCCGGACGTGCGGGCCGCCCGCGTTCCCGGCCCCTGCGGTACCTGTTGCCAATGCCGTTGCTCTTGCGGGGTTCGGGCGGTTGGAGCGGTGTGTTGATATCGCGACTGGAGCGACCGGGGTTGGGGGGTCCTGACCCGGTCGTGTCCGCCTGAGCTGGTGGACCGGCTGGTGGGTGAGGCGCCGTGTCCGACTCCGCCGGCAACGACGACGCCTTCGGCAAGTCCGGCTCCCAGCGCAGTCCCATGGGCTATCCGCAGGCCAGAGTGGTCGCGGTGGCCGAGTGTTCCTCTCACGCCGCCCTGGACGCCGCGATCGGCGGGTTCAAGAATTCCGAGCGCATCGTCTCCGATGCCCTGGACCCTCATGGCGGGATCGGCACGCTGTTACTGGCTGACCGGGGATTGTGGGGTCTGGCCCTCTGGCACCGGCTCCGGGCCCAGGGCACGCACCTGCTGCGGCGAATCGAGCGACGCAAGGCCCGCCGGTCCAGGACGTCCTGCCGCTGCGGCTGCCGGCCTGGATCGTGCTCGGCATGTGGTTCGTGCTGCAGGCGGTCTACTCGTCCGGCGCGGGCGTCACCGCCGCCGGGACGGTGGCGTACGCGGCCCACGTGGTCGGCTTCGTCGTGGGCATGCTGCTCGCCTGGCCGCTGCGCCCCGGTACTCCCCCGCCCCCGGAGCCGCGCGGCCTGCTGTTCGGCAGGCGGGCACGGCCCCGGCGCCCGTGGTGAGCAGTGGTGCGTACCCCCGCGCGGTCAGCGGGCGGTGGCGGTGTGGACGTGGTCGACGAGGCGGGTCAGCGCGTCGGCGTCGGTGTTCGGCATGACGCCGTGGCCGAGGTTGAAGATGTGGCCCTCGAGGCCCTCGGCTGCGGCCAGCACCTCGCGGGTCTTCGCCTCCACCGCCTGCGTGCCGGCGAACAGCACGGTCGGGTCGAGGTTGCCCTGGAGCGCCTTGCCGGGGCCGACGCGGCGGGCGGCCTCGTCCAGCGGGACGCGCCAGTCGACGCCGACGACGTCCGCGCCGGCCTCGCCCATCAGACCGAGGAGTTCGCCGGTGCCGACGCCGAAGTGGATACGGGGGACGCCGTGATCGGCCACCGTGTCGAGGACCTTGGCCGAGGCGGGCAGCACCGAGCGCCGGTAGTCGGCCGGGGCGAGCGCGCCGGCCCAGGAGTCGAACAGCTGGACCGCGGAGGCGCCGGCCTCGATCTGCACGGTGAGGAACGCGGCGGTGATGTCCGCGAGGCGGTCGAGGAGGTCGGCCCACAGCTCCGGGTCGCCGTACATCATCGCCTTGGCGTTCTCGTAGGTGCGGGACGGGCCGCCCTCGATGAGGTAGCTGGCGAGGGTGAACGGGGCGCCCGCGAAGCCGATCAGCGGGGTGGACCCGAGCTCTGCGGTCAGCAGGCCGTACGCCTCGGTGACGTAGGAGACGTCCTCCGGGGTGAGGTCGCGCAGCCGGGCCAGGTCGGCCCGGGTGCGGAAGGGCTGCTCGACGACGGGACCGATACCGGGCTTGATGTCGAGGTCGATACCGATGGCCTTGAGGGGGACGACGATGTCGCTGAAGTAGATCGCCGCGTCGACGTGGTGCCGGCGTACCGGCTGGAGCGTGATCTCGGCGACGAGGTCGGGGCGCATGCAGGAGTCGAGCATCGCGATGCCCTCGCGCACCTTGCGGTACTCCGGCAAGGAGCGGCCCGCCTGCCGCATGAACCACACCGGAGTGTGCGGCACCGGCTCACGCCGGCACGCCTTGAGGAAGGCACTGTCGTACGTCTGGGTCGGCTGCTTGCCCCGCGGGCTGACATTGGCACTCACCCGGCCAGTCTCGCATGGCCCGCCGGCCGCCCCGCACCGCACCGCAGGCCACGCCGTGCACCGCGACCCGCGCCACGCCGGTGCGACACGATCCGGACACCGTTTCCCGCCGTGGGTGTCCCTCCCCACGCCGGGGCCCGCTTCGGCTTAACCTTCCCCGCATGGCTGCGGCTCAGGGACGACTGTCGGACGGCACGGGCGGAATGGACGAAGCGAAGGACACCGATGCGGAACTCGGGATCGGGGGAACGGCGCTCCCGTTGCCCTTCCGGACCGCCGTCGACGCGTTGCGGGGCGCGCTGCTCCGACCGCAGATCGAAGTGGAGACCACCCCGGCGCCCAAACGGCTCGCCCCGTACGCGTACGCGCTGGAGGCTGCGGTCGTGGACGGCGACCAGGACCTGGCCGACGGCCGGCTGGTATTGCTGCACGACCCGGCCGGGCACGATGCCTGGCGGGGAACCTTCCGGCTGGTGACGCTGGTGCGCGCGGAACTGGAGCCGGAGATGGCGGCGGATCCGCTGCTTCCGGAGGTGTGCTGGTCCTGGCTGACCGGTGCGCTCGCGGCACGCGGTCTGACGTACGGCGAGCCGAGCGGCACGGTCACGCGGGCGAGTTCGCACTACTTCGGCGGCCTGTCCGAGCGCCCTGCCGCCTCGCAGATCGAGATCCGTGCCTCGTGGACGCCGCGGGAGGGCCAGGACGGGGTGCCGGACACGGCCACGCATCTGGTGTCCTGGTGCGATCTGCTGGCGCAGGTGGCCGGGCTGCCGCCGGCCGCTCCGGGGGACACGTCGGTGGTGACGCTGCCGCAGCGGAGGGGGCCGCAGGCACGCTGAACCCGCCGCGCCGCTGAACCCGCCCCGCCGCCGGGTCCACCGCGGGCGCTGAACCTGCGGCCCTCGCCGTGTCGAGCCCTCGTGGGGCTCCCGGCGATCCTCCAGACCGGTCTTCGGGCCGGTCTCTTTGTCGTTCCCGGGCCGGTCTCTTTGTCGTTCCCGGGCCGGTCTCTTTGTCGTTCCCGGGCCGGTCTCCTTGCCGTTCCCGGGCCGGTCGTCGGAGCACGCGCGGGCCGGTCTCTTTGTCGATCTCCTCGGTCTCCCCGTTGTTGATCTCCTCGGGGATCTCTTTGACGACCTTTTTGGGGATCTCTTTGTCGATACGGCCACTTTCGGAAGTGTTGCGACGCGGACCGTAACCGTTCGATCTTCGAATGATCGATCGCGTGTCCGAATTGCACAGATTGTTACTCACTGGATCGTGATCATTCTCTAAAGGAGACCGCGTTTGCTGCCGAAGACGACTGTGACCTTGAAAGCACGGTTGAGCCCGGCTCCACCCCACGAGCCGGCCCCGTCCCGCCGCCACCCCAGGAGGCCTGGTGTCCGTTCTCCTCGAGCAGCCCGCAAGCCTGGTCGCCTACCGCCCGAACAAGCCGACCGCCATGGTGGTCGTGGCCGACCCCCGCGTCCGTTCCACCGTCACCCGCCATCTGTGGGCGCTCGGTGTACGCGACGTGATCGAGGCCTCGTCCGTCGCGGAGGCTCGTCCCCGCATCGGCAACCCCCGCGACATCTGCGTCGCCGACGTCCATCTGCCGGACGGTTCCGGCCTCACCCTCCTCTCGGAGACCCGGGCCGCGGGCTGGCCCAACGGCCTCGCCCTGTCCGCCGCCGACGACATCGGCGCCGTGCGCAACGCCCTCGCCGGCGGAGTGAAGGGCTACGTCGTCACCGGCACCCGCACCAACCTCGGGCTTCCCTCCCGCCCCGGCGCCGCCCCCATCGGCGGCGCCCGTCTGCACCGCCGCCCTCCGGGTGCCCCGAGCCACCCGGGCGGCTACCGCGAACTGTCCGGCCGTGAGGTCGAGGTGCTGCGGCTGGTTGCGGAGGGGCAGTCGAACAAGGCCATCGGCGTCTCGATGGGCCTGTCCGCGCTGACCGTCAAGAGCCACCTCGCCCGCATCGCCCGCAAGCTCGGCACGGGCGACCGCGCCGGGATGGTCGCGGTCGCCCTGCGCACCGGCATCATCCACTGACCTCCCCGGCCGTGCCGCCCTCTTCCCCTGCCCTCTCTCCCTCCCTCTCGCCTCCGGTCGGCTTCCCCTCGGCCGGGCATGCACCGGCCTGACTTGTTTACGACCCCCTGGGGCCCGCCGCCAAAACGTTCCGTCGGCGGGCCCCTTCACGGCATGGATACTCTTGACAGGTGACCGACGCCCACGACACCGCAGCAGACAATGCCCTGCGAACCACCGGAGGCGCCCCTCCGGACGACAACGGATCTTCTGCTACGGAGGCGCCGATCCCCTTGCTCGAACCGCGCGAGGGCATTCCGCCCGTGATCACGGACGACGCCGCGCTCGCCGGGGTGATCGCCGCCTTCGCCGCGGGCACCGGCCCCGTCGCCGTCGACGCCGAGCGGGCCTCCGGCTACCGATACGGCCAGCGCGCCTACCTCGTCCAGCTGCGCCGCGAGGGCGCCGGGTCCGCGCTGATCGACCCCGTCGCCTGCCCCGACCTGTCGGGCCTGGGCGAGGCGTTGTCCGGCGTCGAGTGGGTGCTGCACGCCGCCACGCAGGACCTGCCCTGCCTGCGTGAGATAGGGATGCTGCCCACCCGCCTCTTCGACACCGAGCTGGCCGGCCGTCTCGCCGGTTTCCCCCGTGTCGGGCTCGGCGCGATGGTCGAGAACGTGCTCGGCTTCGTCCTGGAGAAGGGCCACTCCGCCGTCGACTGGTCCACCCGCCCGCTGCCCGAACCCTGGCTGCGGTACGCCGCCCTCGACGTCGAGCTCCTGGTCGACCTGCGGGACGCCCTGGAGAAGGAACTGGACCGGCAGGGCAAGCTGGAGTGGGCGTGGCAGGAGTTCGACGCGATCGCGTCCGCGCCGCCGCCGGAGCCACGCAAGGACCCCTGGCGGCGCACTTCCGGCATGCACAAGGTGCGCCGGCGCCGGCAGATGGCCGTCGTACGGGAGCTGTGGCAGACCCGGGACCGGATCGCGCAGCGCCGGGACGTCTCCCCGGGCAAGGTGCTCTCCGACGCGGCCATCGTCGAGGCCGCTCTCGCCCTGCCGGCCAACGCGCACGCCCTGGCCGCGCTGAACGGGTTCGGGTCGCGGGTGGGACGGCGTCAGCTGGAGCAGTGGCAGGCGGCCGTGGACCGGGCGCGGGCGCTGAGCGAGGCGCAGTTGCCGCAGCCCGGCCAGCCGGTGACCGGTCCCCCGCCGCCGCGCGCCTGGGCGGACAAGGACCCGGAGGCCGCCGCCCGGCTGTCCGCGGCCCGTGCGGGGGTGAGCGCGCTCGCCGAGCGGCTGAACATGCCGCAGGAGAACCTGATCACCCCGGACACGGTACGGAGGGTGTGCTGGGAACCGCCGCAGCCCGCCGGCCCGGAGTCCGTCGCGGCTGCGCTGGCGGGGTACGGGGCGCGGCAGTGGCAGGTGGAGCAGGTGACGCCGGTCCTCGTCACCGCGCTGGCCTCCGATGCTTCCGGGGTGGTCTGAGCGCCGTTGGCGGTGCGGGTTGTGGGTGGGCGCGGGTGCGTTGTGGCTGGTCGCGCCCACGCGGCGGGGCCGCAAGTCGTTACAGCCCCGCGCCCCTTGTCGGCACCGCCGTGTCGGCACCGCCGTTCTGGCCGCCTGCGGCGGCCCCCCCTACTTCGTCGCCCCCCTCATGAAACCGTTGTAGATGAAGCGTTGGAGGGTCAGGAAGACGACCAGGGTGGGGAGGATGACCAGGATCGCGCCTGCCGAGATGGTTTCCCAGTGGGCTCCGAAGGGGCCCTTGAAGCGGAACAGGGACGTCGAGATCACGCCAAGATCCTCGGAGGGCATGTAGAGGAAGGGGATGTAGAAGTCGTTGTAGACGTTGATCCCCTTCACGATCACCACCGTCGCGATCGCCGGTTTGAGGAGCGGGAGGATCACCTTCCGGTAGACCGTGAACGCGTTGGCGCCGTCCAGGCGTGCCGCCTCGTCGAGGGAGACGGGGATGGAGCGGATGAACTGCAGGAAGATGTAGATCGACACGATGTCCGTGCCCATGTAGAGCGCGATCGGCGCCCACAGGCTGTCGAACATGCCGAAGCTGTCGACGATCTGGAAGGTCGCCACCTGGGTGGTCACGCCGGGGACGAGCGCGGCGAGCAGGAACAGGGCGACGACCAGGGTGCGGAACCGGAAGACGAAGCGGTCGATCGCGTACGCCGTCATCGAGCCGATGAGGATGGTGCCGCCGACGGCGGCGACCAGGATGACCGCCGTGTTGCCGAAGGCGGAGAGCATCCGGCCGTCCTGGAACGCGGTGACGTAGTTGCCGAGGTTCAGTGGGTTGTCGGGCAGGGCGAGGGCTCCGCTGCCGCCCGCCATCTCCTCCGAGGTCTTCAACGAGGTCAGGAGAACCACGGCGAGTGGCAGCAGGACGACCAGCGTGGCGAGGACGAGGGTCAGGTACATGAGCGACCGGGCCACTGTGCGGCGGGTCATACCAGGTCCACCTTGTCGTCGGGGACGATCCGGCGCTGCACCCAGGTGACCGCCAGGACGATCAGGAGCAGGACGACGGCGGCGGCCGAGGCGAGCCCCGTCTTGTTGAACTGGAACGCGAGCTTCACCGTCTGGATGACGAAGGTCTCGGTGCCGGTGGCGCCGCCGGTCATGATGTACGGGATCTCGAAGACCGACAGGGAACCGGAGACGGAGAGGATCACGCTCAGGCCCAGAATGGGCCTGATGCCGGGCGCGATGATGTGCCGGAACTGCTGCAGGCGGGTCGCGCCGTCGATCTCGGCCGCCTCGTACAGCTCACCGGGGATGGACTGGATCGCGCCGAGGAACAGCACGAAGTTCAGGCCCAGATAGCGCCAGACGGACACACCGGCCAGCGAGGTGTTCGCCGAGAACGGGGTGCCCAGCCAGGCGTGGCCGGTGTCGATGCCGAACAGACCGAGCACGGAGTCGAGGGTGCCGCCGTCCTGGAAGAAGTAGAGGAAGACGAAGCCGATCGCCACCCCGTTGATCAGGTACGGGAAGAACAGCACGCCTTTGAAGAAGTTCCGGAAGCGGACGTGGAAGCTGAGGATCGTGGCGAAGTAGAGGGCGACGGCGATCTGCACCACGGAGGCGACGAGGTAGTAGCCGCTGACGAAGAACACCTCGAACAGTTCGGGCCGGGTGAGGAGTTCGGTGTAGTTCTCGGTGCCCGTCCAGTTCAGCTCGGGGCTCACGCCGTCCCAGTCGGTGAAGCTGTAGGCGACCATGTTGGCGAGCGGCGCGTAGGTGAAGGTGAGCAGCAGGGCGAGCGGCGCGGTCAGGAACAGCCAGGGTGTGACGCGCCGCCACAGCCGGGCGCCGCGCGGGGCGGGCACCGCAGCCGGCCCGGCGGGCGCGTCCGGGGGAACCGGCCGCGCCGCCTTGTCTGCGGTGTCCGCCATCAGGACCCCAGGGACGTACGTGCCTCGGCCCAGCGTGCGCCGAGGTCGCCGAGGAAGTCGTCCAGGCTTCCCTTGCGCGCTCCGCGGGCCAGGTCGACGAGGTCCTGACGGTAGTCGGGCTTGTAGATGCCGACCTCGGAGCTGTTGTCGATGGACTTGACCTGGGCGCCCTTGGTGTCGTCGAGGTCGATCAGCCGGACGCCCGCGTCCTGGTAGGGCCGGAGGATCTCGGGCAGGGGGTCGTCCTTCAGCGGGGACAGGGCGAGATTGGCCTGCGCGTAGCCGGACTTGTCGGTGAACCAGTCGATCCAGGCGCGGGCGGCGGCCTTGTGGTCGGAGTGGACGTTGACGGCCTGCTGGTAGTCGGGCGAGGTCACCGCGCAGAAGGCGCCGTCCTGTTGGGCGGGGAAGGGCATGAAGCCGATGTCGTCGGGGTCGGTGCCGGCCTGCTTCGCGGCGTCCTGCATCTGGACGACGGCCCAGGAGCCGAGCCACATGGTGGCGATCTCGCCCCTGGCCAGCTTCGGCTTGGATGCCTCCCAGTTGGTGGTGGTCGGGTCCTTCTCGGCGAGGCCGCCGCGCACGATGTCGTGGAGCAGGGTGTCGGCGACGCGCAGGTCGGCGCCGTCGGCCCACGGGTCCTCCTCGGCGAGCTTCGTGGTGGCGCCGGTGTCGCAGCTGACCGAGCCGTTGACGTTGGTCCACTGGGTGAGCGGCCACATGTCCTTGAAGTTGGTGTAGTACGGGACGGCGTCGGTCCGGGACTTGACGGCCTTCAGGTCGTCGAGGAACCGGGCGGGGGTGGTGGGCCAGTCGGTGACGCCGGCCTGCTCCCAGACCTTCTTGTTGTAGAGGAAGCCGGGGACCACGCCGATCGGGCTCTGGCCGTAGACCTTGCCGTCGACGGTGGAGTAGTCGGTGAAGCGGTACTTCTCGCTCAGTTCGGCCTGACTGCCCAGTGCGGCGAAGAACTTCGGGTAGTCCTTCTTCTCGATGACGGCGGGGATCATGAGGACGTCGCCGTAGTTCTCGGTGTTCATACGGATCTTGACCTCGCCCTCGTAGTCGGTGAGGGCGTCGAACTCCACCTTCACCCCGGGGTGGGTCTTGTTGAACTCGGCGGCGTAGGCCTCCATCGTGCCGTCCTGCACCAGGTCGGTCCGGTGGGTGAGGACGGTGATGGACCCCTTGGCCTCGGACGGGTCGTCGGGCGCCTCGGCGTCCGCCCCCTGAGAGCTGCCCCCGGTGCCGGTGCAGGCGGAGGCCAGGAGGGCGAGGGCGGCGATCGATCCGGTGAGCACAGTGCGGCGGTTCATGAGGACCAGCTCCGTTCGAGGACACGGGACCCGACATGAGTCAGTTGGCTGGTTCGGCACTCTGACAGCCGGTACTAAACCGGTAAAGTCATAATTGCGCCAAGGATGCAGGAGCACCTATGGGTTCCTGGGTCAACCGGTCTAGAAGCCCTGCGACCGATGGAGCCGGCGGAGGGCACGGGGGCGCGTCCTGCCGCGACGCCGGGCCGTGCGCCCGCCGTCCCCCGGCCACCGGACCGGCTCCGGATTCGCCTCACCGCTTCACCGGCGCGCGGAGGCGGCGCGGGCATCAGGCATCAAGCACCAAGCACCAAGCACCAAGCACCAAGCGGGGACACTCCCCACCGGGACCCGGGTTCGCCTCCCGCACCGACCCCGATCCGTACCGGCCTCGCCCCGCCCCCGGCCCGCACCGCGCGACGGTTCCCCCAGGAGTGTGACCTTCGCCGCTCGGGGGTGTAGGACTGGGCAGCTACATTACCCACAAGTAGCATAGGCTCTGAGCGCGCGCTCAGCGCAACGCAGCAGTGCCATCCCGCACCCTGGAGGAGAGCCATCGTGCCTCGTACCGTCAGGGATGTCGTCTTCGTCGACGGCGTCCGCACCCCGTTCGGCAAGGCGGGCCCGAAGGGCATCTACCACGAGACCCGCGCCGACGACCTCGTCGTGAAGGCGATCCGGGAGCTGCTGCGCCGCAACCCCGGACTCGACCCGAAGAAGATCGACGAGGTCGCGGTCGCCGCGACCACGCAGATCGGCGACCAGGGCCTGACCATCGGCCGCACCGCCGGCATCCTGGCGGGCCTGCCCACCTCGGTCCCGGGCTACTCCATCGACCGCATGTGCGCGGGCGCCCTGACCGCCGTGACCGCGGTGGCCGGCTCCGTCGCCTTCGGCGCGTACGACGTCGCCATCGCGGGCGGTGTCGAGCACATGGGCCGCCACCCGATGGGCGAGGGCGTGGACCCCAACCCGCGCTTCGTCTCGGAGAAGCTGGTCGACGAGTCCGCCCTGTTCATGGGCATGACGGCGGAGAACCTGCACGACCGCTACCCGACGATCACCAAGCAGCGCGCCGACGAGTACGCGGTCCGCTCGCAGGAGAAGGCCGCCAAGGCATACGCCGACGGCAAGATCCAGGCCGACCTGGTACCGGTCTCGGTCCGCCGCACCAACGCCGAGGCCGGTGAGACGGGCTGGGGCCTGGTCACCGCCGACGAGCCGATGCGTCCGGGCACCACCCTGGAGAACCTGGCCGGTCTGAAGACGCCGTTCCGCGTCCACGGCCGGGTCACCGCCGGTAACGCGGCCGGTCTGAACGACGGCGCCACCGCCTCGGTCATCGCCTCCGAGGACTTCGCCCGTGAGAACGGGCTGCCGGTCAAGATGCGCCTGGTCTCCTACTCCTTCGTGGGTGTGGAGCCCGAGGTCATGGGCTACGGCCCGATTCCGGCGACGGAGAAGGCGCTGGCCCAGGCGGGACTGTCCATCTCCGACATCGGCCTGTTCGAGATCAACGAGGCCTTCGCCGTCCAGGTGCTGGCCTTCCTGGAGCACTACGGCATCGCCGACGACGACGCGCGCGTCAACCAGTACGGCGGCGCCATCGCCTTCGGCCACCCGCTGGCCTCCTCCGGCGTCCGCCTGATGACGCAGCTGGCCCGCCAGTTCGAGGAACAGCCGCACGTCCGCTACGGCCTGACCACCATGTGCGTCGGCTTCGGCATGGGCGCGACGGTCATCTGGGAGAACCCGCACTTCGAGGGGGACAAGTGAGCACCACCGCCGAACTGTTGAAGGGCGCGGCCGCGCTCTTCCCGGACGAGGTCGTCACGACGGCCCACGTCCGCCACTTCGAACTGCCCCTGGGCGCGGGGCGCTTCGCGCTCATCACCCTGGACAACGGTCTTGACCACACCAAGCCGACCACTTTCGGCCCGCAGTCGCTGGCGAACCTGGACGCCGCCCTCGACCAGGTCGAGAAGGAGGCCGCGGACGGCGCGGTCGTCGGCGTCGGCATCACCGGCAAGCCGTTCATCTTCGCCGTCGGCGCCGACCTCAAGGGCGTCGAGCAGCTGAAGGAGTGGGACCACGCCCACGCCATCGGCAAGGGCGGCCACGACGTCTTCAAGCGGCTCTCGAAGCTCGCCGTCCCGACCTTCGCGTACTACAACGGCGCGGCCATGGGCGGCGGCGTCGAGGTCGGCCTGCACTGCGCCTACCGCACGGTGTCGTCGGCCATCCCGGCGTTCTCCCTGCCCGAGGTCTTCCTCGGCCTGGTCCCCGGCTGGGGCGGCTGCGCCCTGCTGCCGAACCTGATCGGCGCCGAGAAGGCCGTCTCGGTGATCATCGAGAACAGCCTCAACCAGAACAAGCAGCTCAAGGGCAAGCAGGTCTACGAGCTCGGCATCGCGGACGCGCTCTTCGAGGGCGCGGACTTCCTGGAGCAGTCGCTGATCTGGACGGCGGCCGTCCTCAAGGGCGAGATCGTCGTCGAGCGTCCGGTGATCGACCGCGGCGAGGCCTGGGACCAGGCCGTCGCCAAGGGTCGGTTCATCGCCGACTCCAAGGTGCACGGCGCCGCCCCGGCCGCCTACCGGGCGCTGGACATCATCGCCGCCGCCAAGAACGGCGACCTCCAGCAGGGTTACGACGCCGAGGACAAGGCGCTCGCCGACCTGATCATGGGCGGTGAACTGCGCTCCGGTCTCTACGCGTTCAACCTGGTGCAGAAGCGCGCCAAGCGCCCCGCCGGTGCCCCGGACAAGAACCTGGCCCGTCCGGTCACCAAGGTCGGCGTCGTCGGCGCCGGTCTGATGGCCTCGCAGCTCGCGCTGCTGTTCCTGCGCCGCCTCGAGGTGCCGGTCGTCCTGACCGACATCGACCAGGAGCGCATCGACAAGGGCGTGGGCTACGTCCACGCCGAGATCGACAGGCTGCTCGGCAAGGGCCGGATCAACCAGGATAAGGCCAATCGCCTCAAGGCGCTGGTCACCGGTGTGCTGGACAAGGCCGAGGGCTTCGCGGACGCGGACTTCGTCATCGAGGCCGTGTTCGAGGAGATGGGCGTCAAGCAGCAGGTGTTCGCCGAGGTCGAGGCGGTCGCCCCGGCGCACGCCATCCTCGCCACCAACACCTCCTCGCTGTCGGTGTCGGAGATGGCGTCGAAGCTGAAGAACCCCGAGCGGGTCGTCGGCTTCCACTTCTTCAACCCGGTCGCGATCCTGCCGCTCCTCGAGATCGTCCGCGGCGAGCAGACCGACGACGCCTCGCTGGCGACGGCGTTCGGTGTCGCCAGGAAGCTGAAGAAGACCGCGGTGCTGGTCAAGGACGCCCCGGCGTTCGTCGTCAACCGCATCCTGACCCGCTTCATGGGCGAGATCCAGAACGTCATCGACGAGGGCACCCCGGTCGAGACCGCCGAGAAGGCCGTCGAGCCGCTCGGCCTGCCGATGTCCCCGCTGGTCCTCCTCGAGCTGGTCGGCCCGGCGATCGGTCTGCACGTCTCCGAGACGCTCAACCGGTCCTTCCCGGACCGCTTCACCGTCTCGCCGAACCTCAAGGCGGTCGTGGAGGCCGGCAAGCGCGGCTTCTACGTCTACGACAGCGGCAGGCCGGAGCTGGACCCGGAGGTCGCCGCGCTGCTCGAGCAGGGCGACACCGTCCTCACGGAGGAGCAGGTGCGGGCCCGGGTGCTCGACGCGGTGGCGCAGGAGATCGGGCTGATGCTCGACGAGGGTGTCGTCGCCGAGGCCCAGGACATCGACCTGTGCCTGATCACCGGCGCCGGCTGGCCCTTCCACCTGGGCGGCATCACGCCGTACCTGGACCGCGAGGGCGTCTCCGAGCGCGTCAACGGCAAGCGGTTCCTGGAGCCCGGAGTGGCTTCGGTTCCGGCGTAGCCGTCGCCGTCGCCGTCGTACGGATTTGAGGAGGGCCCCCGCCCGTGGCGGGGGCCCTCCTTCGCGCGTGGTGCCGTCCCGTCGCACGCGAGCCGTGTCCTCGGCTCGCCCCGTCGCCGTCCACGGTCCGCCCTGTGCGGACCCGGGGGCGGCCTGAAAAGCGACAGCCTGACGGGTGACGGTCAGGCATCCGCCGGCGCCGACGACCCCGATCGTGGCGCGGCCCAGGGCGTCGAAGGCGGTGGCGGGGCGCAGCCAGGCGCCGTTCACCCTGGGCAGGCGGTTTCCCGGACGACGGTCCGGACCGCTGTTCACCGGATGTTCCGTGGGACCCTGACGGGATGAACGAGACCGTCGCCCCCCTCGTGATCGTCGACGCCGCGAACGTCGTCGGATCGGTGCCCGACGGCTGGTGGCGGGACCGGCGCGGCGCCACCGAGCGCCTGCGGGACCGCCTGGCGTCGGACGGTCTGCCGGGCCGGCCCGGGCCGGTGGAGGTCGTCCTGGTCGTCGAGGGAGCGGCCTGCGGGGTGGAGTCGGTGCCGGGCGTCCGGGTGGAGTCCGCCCCGGGCAGCGGCGACGACCACATGGTCGCCCTGGTGGCCGACGCCGGCGACCGCCCCGTCCTGGTCGTCACGGCTGACCGCGAACTGCGCCGCAGGGTGACGGCCCTGGGAGCGGACGTCACCGGCCCGCGGTCCGTGCCCCGCTGAGGCCCGCGGTCCGGCCCGCCGGCCCGGCTCTCGGGTGGTGACGGTGGTCGGTGGACACCGCGGTCCGGCCGTCCCAGCCATCCCCGCGGTTCCAGCGGTTCCAGCGGTTCCAGCGCGCCGGCCGGTCGCCGGTGTGCGCCTGCCCGCCCCCGCTGCGCCGGGGTCCCCGGCGCAGCGGGGGCGGCGGCCTCCGTCTACTCCTGCTCGCCGGTACCCAGTCCCAGTCTCTGGTGGACCAGGCGGGCGAAATGGGTCAGGGTGCGTCCGGTGGCCAGGTCGGCCGGTCCGAGACGGATGTCGAAGAGATCCCTCGCCCGCACCAGGAACTGCATCCCCAGCAGCGAGTCCAGCCCGAAGTCGGTGACATTGAGCGTGGGGTCCAGGTCGGCCGGATCGGTCTGCAGGACACCCGCGAGGAGCTGCGCGACCGTCTCGGTGATCTTGTGCATCGCCTCTTCCGCCGAGAGGTCCGCCAGCGTGCCCAGGAGCTCGTTGCGGGCGTCCGGGGAGATCGCGGAGGACTCCGGGGCCAGTGGGGCGAACCGGGGGGTGGCCAGGGCGGGCAGCAGATGGCGTACGGCTCCCCAGCGGTAGCGGCCCGCTCCGGCGACATCGGCGCCGGCGGCCAGCAGCCGGTCGGCGGTGGTCAGGACCTCGGCGGGGGTGAGCAGTTCGAGGCCTCGTCCGGTCATGGCGGGGCCCGTGCCGCTGCGGGCCACATAACCGGTTTCGCCGATCGGTCCCCAGGCCAGTGCCGTACCTGTCCGGCCGGCGTCGCGCCGGGCCCGGATGAGGGCTTCCAGGTAGGCGTTGGCCGCTGCGTAGGCGGCCTGCCCCGGGTTGCCGATGCCGGCGGAGACGGACGAGTAGGTGAGGAACAGGTCCAGGTCGCGGTCTGCGGTGAGGCGGTCCAGCAGGGCCGCTCCCGCCGCCTTGGGTGCCAGTACGGCGGCGAACCGGTCGTCGGTGAGGTCGGCCAGCACCGCGTCGTCCATGTGCATGGCCGCGTGCACCACTCCGCGCAGGGGGTGTTCGGTGGCGTCCACTGCCTCGACGACCCGGCGCAGCGCGGCTTCGTCGGTGACGTCGGCGGCGTGGGCGGTGGCGTGCACTCCGCGGTCGGCGAGTTCCCGGAGCAGGGCGGGCGCCTCGGGGGCGTCGGGTCCGCCGCGGGAGAGCAGGGCCAGGTGCCGGGCCCCGCGGCCGGCCAGCAGGCGGGCGGTGGCGGCGCCGAGTCCGCTCAGTCCGCCGGTGATCAGGTAAGTACCGTCGCCGTCGAGGCGCAGGGTCTCGGGTGCGGGCTCCACGGGGACGGGTTCGTCCAGGGGGTCGAAGGTGACGACGACCTTGCCGGTGTGCCGGGAGTGCTGCAGGAGGTGGAATGCCTCCTCGACCCGGGCGGCGGGGTGGACCGTGTGGGGCAGCGGCCGGTAGGTGCCGGAGGCGGCCTCCGCCTCGAAGTCCGCGAGGAGACGGGAGCCCCGTTCCGGGCAGTCGACGACGGCGTCGAGGTTGAAGCCGATGAAGGTGAGGCTGCGGTCGAACGGGCGCAGCGTGATCGGGTTGTTGAGGAAGATGTCCCTCTTGCCGAGCTCGATGAAGCGGCCGTTGGGGCGCAGCAGGTCGAGGCCCTGGGCGATGGCCTCACCGCTGAGGGAGTTCACCAGGACGTCCACTCCCCGGCCGCCGGTCAGCTCCCGGATCCGGGGGACGAAGTCCAGGCCGCGGGAGTCGAGTACGTGCTCGGCGCCGAGCGTGCGCAGCAGGTCCCGTTTGGTCTCCGTGCCGGCGGTGGCGATGACGCGGGCGCCCTGATGGCGGGCGCACTGCAGGACGGCCAGGCCCACCGCCCCGGCTCCACCGTGCACGAGCACGGTCTCCCCGGGGCCGAGGCGGGCCTGGTTGACCAGGGTCTGGTGGACGGTCAGGAAGGCGACGGGGAAGGTCGCCGCTTCCGTGAAGCCCAGCCCGTCGGGGATGCGGACGACGGCGGAGGCGGAGGTCGTCGCGTGGGACGCGAGGGCGGCGGGCACCAGACCGCACACCCGGTCGCCGGGCTTCAGGTCCCGTACACCCGGCCCCACGGCGCGCACGATGCCGGCGCCGTCGGTTCCCAGTCCGCGGCCGAGCGGGCTGTTCTCCACCGCCTCGGGCGGCAGCAGGCCGTTGGCCCGCATGGGGTCACGGTAGTTCAGGGCCACGGCCCGCATCTCGAGGGCCACCTCTCCCGGCCCGGGTTCGCGCAGGTCCGTCTGCCGCCAGATCAGCCTCCGGCGCAGGCCGGGGTCGCGGGCTTCCAGGATGTACGGCGTGCCGGCGGGGACGGCGGGTGGTTCGTCCGCCGGGTGTTGGAGGTGCCGGGGGACGAACCGGCCCCGGGCGGTCAGGACGATCTCGTCCTCCTGGGCGTTCGGGTCGTCGTCGGGGGTGAGGAGCTCTCCGGCCAGCCGGCGGGCGTCGGTGCCGGCGTCTGTGGTGCGGTGGCACGACAGACGCCGTAGACGCAGGTCGGGACGCTCGTTGGCGAGGGTGCGGCAGGCCGCCCAGACGGCCGCGTCGACCGGGTGGGACGGCTGCTCCGGGGCGGGGAAGAGGCCGGTCGGGCGGGTGACGAGCCATACCCGAGGGCTCGTGCCGCCCTCCAGGCCGTCGCAGGCGGCGGCGAGGGAGCGCAGGAGGGCCGCCCGGCGGGTGGTCCGCGTGACGGTGTCGTGCGGGCCGGGTTCGGCGAGCAGCAGGACGACGTGCGGATCGGAGTCCGTGGGCAGTGTCCCGCGCCAGGCGGTGGCCTCGTCGGGCGCGGTGACGACGGTGGCCTTCCCGAGGTGGGCGGCCAGTGCCCGTGCTGTCGCCGTCTCGGTGTCGTCCTCGACGGCGATCACCCAGGCGGCGCCGGGAACCGTCCGCGGGGGTTCGGCGTCCGGCCCGGGGTCGTGGTCCGCGGCGGCGAGGAGGACGGAGCGGTCCTCGGGCCCGGTCTGCGCCACGCCGGAGAAGCCGCACTGCCGCAGCAGCGGCGCCCACCGGTCGCGGGGGAGGATGCGGGACGTCGGGCGCAGGCTGTGGTCGCCGCGCTCCCAGAAGTCGTTCAGCGTGCCGGACAGCAGGGCCTGGAGCCCGGCGTGGTGCGGTTCGGTGGCCAGCAGGTGTCCGCCGGGGGCCAGCACCGTGTGCAGTCGGCGCAGGGTGGCGGCCAGGTCGGTGGTGGCGTGCAGGGCGTCGCCCGCGAGGACGAGGTCGAAGCCGCCTCGGGGCAGGCCCTGGCCGATCAGGTCGGCGTCCGGGTCGAGGGTGCGGTGGTCGACGAAGTCGTAGGCGGCGAAGCGGTGTTCGGCGCGGGTGAGACCGCCGCCGGTGGTGGTGGTGCAGGTGTAGCGGGTCCGGTCCGCCGGCAGTACGGGCAGGGCCGCGGCCGTCAGGGCGGTGGTGGTCGCGCCGAATTCCAGGACGCGCAGCGGACGGTCGGCGGGCCAGCGGGCGACGATGTCGCCGAGCAGTGCCCGCACGGTGCGGTGGGCGAAGCGGTGGGCCGGGCCGGTCTCGTGGAGTTGCTCGTAGGCGCTGTCCCCGGCCGGCAGGAGTTCGCGTGCGTCGGCGCGTCCTCGCACCACGTCGGGCAGCCGGCACAGGTGCCGGTTGAGGAGCAGCGTCTCGGCGCCGTACGCGGGATGGTCCTCCACCAGGGCGCGCAGGCGCGCCTCGGCGCGGATGCCGGCGTCGGTCAGCAGCCAGGTCTCCCCGGCCGGCCGGGCGAGGCCGTGCTCGGTCAGCAGGGGCAGCATCAGCCGTGCGAGCCGCCGGTGCCGGGGCTGCAGGCCCCCGGCCACCAGGTCGCTCATCGAGAACGGGGCCGCGGGGTCGGTGAGGAGACCTCGCAGCGTCTCGGCCCAGCGGTGGGCTCCGGCCTGTTCGGCGGCGGCGGTGAACCGGCGGTGGCCGCCGTCGTCCAGGGTGGCGCGTGCGGCGGCGATCCGCGGCTCGGCCGCGCGCGCGATCTCGGTGGGCGCGGGAAGCGGAGAGGACGGGGCGGGGGCCGTCCGGTGGGGAGCGGCCCGGAGCACGGTGCGCTGGACGGTCAGCGGGGTGCGCCGGCTCATGTGGCCGCGGCGGGTGCGGCAGCCGTCGATCTCGACGGTGACCGTGCCGTCCGTGTCGGCGTAGGTGATGTCCCAGCACATCTCGTGGGCGCTGCGGCTGCGCCGGCGCAGGTGCACGACTCCCGTGGGCGCGGGGGTGCGCCATACGCGTACGGCCCCGAACACGGTCGGCAGGAACGCGGCGGATTCCGCCTCCGCCCCGGCGAGGGCCACGGTGGCCTGCAGCGGCGCGTCGAGGAGGACCGGGTGGGCGGTGTAGGAGCCGGCGGGGTGCTGGAGCCGGTAGGAGACCAGCACCTCCTGGTCGCCGGCGTCGATGCGGTCGATGAGCTGGAAGTCCGGCCCGCAGTTCAGGCCGATGCCGTGGCACGTCCGGTAGAAGTCCGGGCCGTCGATGCTCCGGTCGCAGCGGGCCCGGAGCGCGTCGACGTCGAGCGGGTCCGGTGCCGTGCCGAGCAGGGTGCGGACCTGGGCGCGTACGACGGGCCGGCACTCCCCGCCGTGTTCCTCGCGGACGCTGATGGTCAGGGCGCCGTCGTCGGGGGTGACCGCGGTCTGCAGGGCGACCGGCGTCGGGTCCGGCCACGGCACGGACAGCGGGCGGCCGATCTCCAGGTGCCGTACTTCGACCGGTCGGTCCATGGCCCGCCGGCCGGCGCTCAGTGCCATCTCCACGTAGGCGGCGGCCGGCATGAGAACGTCGTCGCCGATCCTGTGGTCGCCCAGCCAGGGCACCAGTTGCGGTTCGACGGTGCCGTGCCACACGGGGTGCGGGGCGGGCATCCGCTCGCCCACCAGGGGGTGGTCCAGCAGGCCGCTGCCGCTGGTGTGCGCGACCAGGTCCTGCGCGGTGCCGTGCCAGTGCCGTTCGCGCTGCCACGGGTAGGCGGGCAGATCGACCACCCGGCCCGGCCGGGGGAAGTGGTGCCGCCAGTCGGTCGCGGTGTCGGCGGCGAGTACGGCGGCGACGGCCGCCGCGGTCTCGCGGGGGCCGTCCCCGTCGCGGTGCAGGGTGGCGACGCAGGTGGCTTTGGTGCGCCGCAGATAGGGGCGCAGCACCGGGTGCGGTCCGATCTCGACCAGGACGCCGGCGTGCTCGGCGGCTAGGCGGGCGGCGGCCTCGGCGAACCGGACGGGTTCGCGGACGTTGCGCCACCAGTACTCGGCGTCGAGTTCCGGCCCGTTCAGCGGGGTGCCGGTGACGGTGGAGACGAACGGGATCCGGGCCGGGGCGGGTTCGAGCCCGTCGAGTGCGGCGAGCAGCGGCTCCCTGATGGGGTCCATGGCCCGGCTGTGGAAGGCGTAGTCCAGGTCCAGTTCGCGGAAGAAGACGCCGCGGCCGGTCAGTTCGGTGCCCCAGGCCGCCAGCGCGTCGGCGTCACCGGCGACGGTCACGTCGCTCTCGCTGTTGATCCCCGCGATCTCCAGTGCCCCGTCGTGGCGGAGCAGTTCCTCGCGCGCCCGGTCCTCGGGCAGGCCGACGGCGGCCATGCGGCCCCGGCCCGCCATGGCGCCCTGGGTGCGGCTGCGCTCGGCGATCACCAGCGCCGCCTGTTCCAGGGTCAGGGCCCCGGCGGCGTGGGCGGCGGCGACCTCTCCGACGCTGTGCCCGGTCACCGCGTCCGGCCGTACCCCGTACGAGGCCAGCAGTGCGGTCAGCCCCACCTGGACGGCGAACAGGGCCGGCTGGGCCACCTCGGTGCGCTGCCACTTCCGGAGGGACGGGCGGGCCAGTTCCTTGGCCACCGACCAGCCCAGGTGGGGTGCCAGGGCCGCGTCGGCCTCCTCGACGGCCCGGCGGAAGGCCGGTTCGCCCGACAGCAGGTCGGCGGCCATGCCCGGCCACTGGGAGGCGTTGCCGGAGAACACGAAAGCGGTCCCGTCCCGCCCGCCGGTGCGCACCGTGGCCCCTCGGGCGGGCTCCCCGGCCGTCAGCCGGTCCAGCTGCCGGGCGGCGTCCTGCGGGTCGGCGGCCAGTACGGCGGCCCGGTGCGGGTGCGCGGTGCGCCGCACGGTGCTGGTGTGGGCCAGGTCGTAGAACTCGTCGGGTTGCGTGTCCCGCAGCCGCTGCGCCATGCGGGCGGTCATCTGCTTCAGCGCCTTGGCGGACCGCGCGGAGACGACCAGGGGCAGCGAGCGCCCGTCCGGCACCGGCCTCGGCTCGGGCTGCCGGGGGGCGGGGGGCGGGGTGACGACGGCGTGGGCGTTGGCTCCGCCGAAGCCGAAGGCGCTCACTCCCACGGCGGCCCGCTCCCCCGGGTCCAGCGGGACGGGGTCGACGGCGGGGGCCAGTCCCAGGCCGGCGAAGTCGATCCGGGGGTTGAGGGGAAGGGCGTGCAGGGACGCCGGGACCAGCCGATGGCGCAGCACCAGGATGGCCTTGAGCAGGCCGGCCATTCCGGAGGCGGGCTCCAGGTGGCCGAGGTTCGACTTCACCGAGCCGATCGGCAGCGGGGCGCCGCGGCGGCGCCGGCCCAGCGCCCGGCCGATGGCCTCGGCCTCCGCCGGGTCCCCGACCTGGGTGCCGGTACCGTGGGCCTCGACGTAGACCAGGTCGTCCGCGTCGATCCCGGCCTCCGCGTAGACCGTGTGCAGCAGCGCCTCCTGGGTCTCGGCGCTGGGCACGATCATGCCGGTGCTGCGGCCGTCGGTGTTGTTGCCGGTGGCGGCCAGCACGGCGTGGATGCGGTCGCCGTCCGCCACCGCGTCCGCGAGGCGCTTGAGGACGAGCACCGCGCCGCCCTCGGCGCGGACGAAGCCGTCGGCGTCGGCGGAGAACGCCGCGCAGCGCCCGCGCCGGGACAGCATGCCCGCGTAGGAGAAGCCGGCGAAGGAGTAGGGGTTGGACAGCACGTTGATGCCGCCGACCAGGGCGACGCGGCCGACGCCCTCGCGCAGCGTGCGGCAGGCCCGGTCCAGGGCGACCAGGGCGGAGGAGCAGGCCGTGTCGACGGCCATGCTCGGTCCGCGCAGGTCGAAGGCGTACGACATCCGGTTCGCCGTGATGGACAGGGTGGCGCCGGGCATGGTGTGCGGGCTCGTGTGGTCCTGCATCATCGACAGGTTCACGCCGTAGCCGGGGTCGGAGACGCCCACGTACACGCAGGTGTCCGACCCGGCCAGCGACTCGGCGGGAAGGGCGGCGTCGTCCAGTGCCTCGGCGGCCATCTCCAGCAGCAGCCGCTGCTGCGGGTCGATGTGCCGGGCCTCCGCCGGTGACATGCCGAAGTAGGCGGCGTCGAACGAGGCGACGTCCTGGAGGAAACCGCCGGCGGCGGTGTAGCTGCGGCCGGGCCGTACGGTCCCCGGATCGACCGTCCGGTCCCGGGGCAGCCGGTCGGCGGGCATCTCGCCGACCATGTCCTGTCCGTCGCGCAGCACGGACCACAGTCCGTCCAGATCCGTGATGCCCCCGGGGAGCCGGCAGCCCACGCCCACCACCGCCACGGCCCGTTCAAACTGCTGCATCGTCAAGTCCCCCGTTTTTCAAGCCGGTTGCAGGTCTTCACTGTGGACTGAAAAGGGTCAAGAGATGAAAAGGCCAATGAGAATCACTCGTTGGGGTGGAGACCATCGCACAAACGGCATTCCCGCCCGGCGGCGGCCGCGCCGCCGCTACGGTGACGCGGTGCCCGAAGCCCTCCGTGCCCGTATCGCCGCCGTTTCCACTCATCTGCCGTCCCGTTACCGGACCTTGGACGAGATCCGCGCCAAGATCACCGAGACCGGTGGGTACGCCCCGCCGCCCGGTCTGCTGGAGGACCTCACCGGTGTGCGCGGGGTCCATGTGCACGAGGACGGCGAGAACGCCTCCGACCTCGCCGTGGCGGCCGCCCGCAGCGCGCTCGGCGAAGCCGGCCTGGAGATCGGCGACATCGATCTGCTGCTGTTCGCCTCGACCTCGCAGGACCTGGTCGAACCCGCCACGGCCCATCTCGTGGCCACCAAACTGGGCGCCTCCTGCCCGGTGTTCGATGTCAAGAACGCCTGCAACAGCTTCCTCAACGCCATGGAGGTGGCCGCGTCGTTCATCGAGACCGGCCGCTACCGCACGGTTCTCATCGCCTGCGGTGAACCCTCCACCCTGGCCACCCGCTGGCACGCCCCCGGCCGGGAGGATCTGCTGCGGGCCCTGCCCGGCTACACCGCCTCCGACGCCGGTGCCGCGATGGCGCTCACCGCCGGTCCCGCGGGTGAGGACGATCCGGGCATCCTGGCCCTGCGGTTCGTCAGCAACTCCGCCGCCTGGGAAGCCTGCACCGTGGCCGGCGGAGGCAGTATGCACCACCTCTCCGTCCACGACGACCACACCACCCTGCGTCTGAACGGGGACCTGCGTCAGGGTGCCCTCGACGTACTCCCCCGGATTCTGGACACCGCCGGGGAGGAACTCGCAGCGGCACGCGCCGGCGCCTTCTCCTTCATCGCCTTCCACCAGATCGCCATGCCGCAGTACCGCGAGGTGATCGACACCTTCTCCCTCCCCGAGGACCGGTGCATGCCCGCGGTGGCCGAGCACGGGAACTGCGCGGCGGCCTCCCTCCCCCTGCAACTGGTCAAGGCGCGGGAGGCCGACCGCATCGAGAGCGGGGACCTGGTGGCGATGATCGGCCTGGCCAGTGGTTTCAGCTTCGGCCTGGCTCTCCTCCGGTGGTGACCGCACGGGCCGGCCACGCCCCGGCAGTGGATTCCGCCGCACTGGAACGGCTGATGCCGGGCTACCCCGCGCCCCGGCACTGGCGGCGTGTGCCGGTCACCGGACAGCACTACCTCGATCTCGGCTCCGGGCAGCCGGTGCTGTTCCTGCACGGCAACCCGTCGTGGAGCTACGTCTGGCGCAAGCTGCTGCACCGGCTCTCCCCGCACGCCCGCTGCCTGGCACCCGACCTGCCGGGCTTCGGGCTGTCCCGGCACCTGCGGCCGGCGGACGGGGTCCCCGACCCCTACGAGGCCCAACTGGAGAACCTGGACATCCTCCACTGCCACCTGGTGCGGGACAAGGGCCTGCCCGAGCGGGGCTGGACGTTCGTCCTGCACGACTGGGGCGGTCCGCTCGGCACCGCCTGGGCCCTGCGGAACCCGGGCGTGGTGGCCCGGCTGGTCGTCTGCAACACCGTGGCCTTCCCCTTTCCCGACGGCTTCCGGCTGCCGTTCCACCTGCGCTGGATCCGCGACCACCGGCCGGCCGCCGCGTTCGTCCACGCCACCAACGCGTTCGCCCGTACCGCCGTGCGCGCCGGAGTCCACCGCCCGCTGCTCCCGGCCGAGCGCCGGGCCCTTCTCCGGCCGACCGCCCGCCGCGCCGAGCGCCGGGCGGTCACCGACGCCGTCCGCGCGATCCCCCGCGGTCCCGCGGACCCCGCGTGGCGGCTGCTCGAACCTCCCGGCGGCGGCGCCGGCCTGTCGGAACTGCCCCTGCTCATCGGCTGGGGCATGCGCGATCCCGTCTTCACTCCGGTCCTGCTGGAGGAATGGGCGCGCCGGCACCCCCATGCCGACATCCACCGCTTCCCCGACGCCGGGCACTTCGTGATGGAGGACGCCGCGGCCGAACTGGGCGACCTTGTCCGTGACTTCCTCCAGGAAACACCGTGACCGTGACCGTTCCGGGCATCGCCGCGCGCCTGGCCGACCGGCCCGACGCGATCGCCCTCGTCGAAAGCCGTAAGGGAACCTCCCGGACGACACGTCGCGGCGAACTGGTGCGACGCTGCCACCACATCGCGCAGGCCCTGTACGACGCCGGTGTCCGGCCCGGCCACAAAGCCGTCGTGATGACCCGCGACGCCCACGACCTCACCGTCGTCTCGTACGCCCTCGGCGTCCTCGGTGCCGTCCCCGTCCTGATCGAACCGCGCGCCGAGGTGGGTCGCTGTCTGGAGGACATCGCCCCGGACGTCTTCGTCGGCGAGCCCCTGGCCCACCTCGGGCGCCGGGCCCTGGGATGGGGCCGCCCGCACGTGCGGGTCCCCCTGGTCACCGGTACCGCGCCGCTCCTGCCGGGACGGCGGCTTGCCACCCGGGTACCGGTCGGCGCCGCCCCGCTCCCCCGGGTGCGGGAGCCCGACGGCGACGAGCCGGCCCTGATCGCCTTCACGTCCGGCTCGACCGGACGGCCCAAGGGCGCGGAGTACCGTCATGCCACCCTGGCCGGACAGCTCGACGCGCTGACGACGCTGATGGGCCCCCGGCCCGACGACGTACTCCTCGCGGGATTCCTGCCGGTCGCGCTGCTCGGCCCACTCCTGGGCGTGGCCACCGTCGTCCCGGCCGTGAACCACCTGGCCCCGGCCCGCACACCGCCGGAGGAACTCGTCGGGCCGGTCCTGAAGCACCGGGCCACCATCGTCCTGGCGTCGCCCGCGGTCCTCACCCTGATCGCCGGCCACTGCGCCCGCCGTGGCATCTCGCTGCCCTCGGTCCGGCAGGTGCTGTCCTTCGGTGCCCCGCTGCGCGTCCGCCTCGCCGACGCCCTGCGCGACGTCGTGCCGGAGGACGCCGAGATCCTCAGTGTCTACGGCGCCACGGAATGCCTGCCCGTCTCCGCGATCGGCGACCACGACCTGCGGGCCTCACGCGTCCGGCCGCCCGCCGGGCACGCCGGCACCTGCCTGGGCCGGCCGCTGCCCGGCATCCACGCCCGGATCCTGGACGCCGACGCCACCGGATGCGGTGAGATCGCCGTCACCGGCCCCACCGTCAGCCCCGCCTACCACGCGCGCCCCGACGCCGACGCCGCCACCAAGAGCGTCACCGGACGTGGCGTGCTGCACCGCACCGGAGATCTCGGCCGGCTCGACGACCAGGGCCGGCTGTGGTTCCTCGGCCGCAAGGCCCACCTGGTCACCGGTCCCGGCTTCACCCTGACCACCGAGGACATCGAGGCCGCAGCGGACACCGCCCCCGGCGTCCGGCGCACCGCCCTGGTCGGGGCCGGCACGGCTGTGTGCCGGCTGCCGGCCCTGTGCGTGGAACTCCTGCCCTCCGCCTCCCGCACCACCGCCCTGGCAGCCGTCCGCGCCATCGTGAAGGAACATCCGGAAGGGCACCGCGTCGGCGCCCTGCTGCTTCATCCCCGTTTTCCCACCGACCCCCGGCACAACTCCAAGATCGACCGCCCCCGCCTGGCCGGCTGGGCCGCCGAGCGCCTGCGCGGGAGGCTCCGATGAAGGTACTGGTCACCGGGGGAAGCGGCTTCCTCGGCCAGGAGATCTGCCGCCGGCTGAGCGCACGCGGCGTCGTCACCTCCTCCTTGGGCCGCCGCCCCAGCACCACGCTGGAACGGATGGGTGTCCGGCAGCACCTGGGCGATCTCGCCGACACCGCCGCGGTCTCCCGTGCCGTCGCCGGCTGCGACGCCGTCGTCCACAACGCCGCCCTGGCCGGTGTCAGCGGCCCACCGCGGCCCTACTGGGCCACCAACGTCGTCGGCACCCGCCATGTGATCGAGCAGTGCCGCGCCCACGGGGTACGCACCCTCGTCCACACCTCGACCGCCAGTGTCGTCTTCCGGCCCGGCGGCCTGGAGGGCGTCACCGAGGACCTTCCCTTCGCCCTCCACCACCTGGCCGCCTACCCCGCCACCAAGGCCCGCGCCGAGGCTCTGGTCCTGGCGGCCCACGGCCCGGAGCTGGCCACCGTGTCCCTGCGTCCGCACATCATCTGGGGGCCGGGCGACCCGCATTTCGTCCCCGCCCTCGCACACGCCGTGCGGGCCGGCCGTCTGCTGATGCCCGGCGACGGCGACAACCTCGTCGACACCACCCACGTCCGTACCGCCGCCCACGCCCACCTGCTCGCCCTGGACCGCCTGCGGCAGTCACCGGCGGTGGGCGGCCGCGCCTACTTCATCGGCCAGGGCGACCCACGTCCCCTGCGCGAGATCACCCGGCGCTTTCTGCGGGCCGCCGGCATCGGCGCCCGCTGGTGCGCCGTCCCGCCCCGGCTGGCCACCGCCGCGGCCACCGTCAGCGACACCTTCCTGCGCGTGGCCGGCAGCCCCCGCACCCATGCCCTGAGCCGCTTCCTCGTCGCGGAACTGCTGCATCCGCACTACTTCGACCTCACCGCGGCACGCCGCGACCTGGGTTTCGAGCCACCGATCGGATTCGAGGCCGGTCTCGCGGAACTCACCCCGCTCGCCCTGCCCACCCCGGACCACAGCAAGGACACCCCGTGCCGGAAACCTACGAAGCCGTCCGCTCCCTCCTGACCAGTGCCTTCCGCGTCCCCGAGGACGAGATCCGGCCCGAGCTCACGCTGGGGCAGCTGGATCTGGACTCGCTGGCCCTGACGGAACTGCTGCTCCTCCTCCACGAACGCTTCGGGGTGAGGGTCAGCGCCGAGCACGCCTCCCGCGATACGACCGTCGCCCAGGTCGTCGACCACCTCGACGCGCTGCGCGCGGGCGGCACGGAGGCGGTGACCTCCTCGTGACGGAGCCCGTCGCCGTCACCGGCCTCGGTCTGGTCACCCCCGCCGGAGAAGGTGCCGACGCCACCTGGGAGGCGGTCTGCCGTGGCGTGGGCACGGCGGCCCACGATCCGGCGCTGGCCGCCCTGCCCGTGGATTTCTCCTGCCGCGTCCCCCTGGCGCGCGAGGCCCTGGACCGGCGGGTCGGACGCACCGCCTGGCGCATGTCGCGCAGCGCCGTACTGGCGGTGCTCGCCGCCCGTGAGGCGGTCCATGACGCCGGCCTCGACCCCGGGACGTGGAACGGCGACCGGGTCGCCGTCGTCATCGGCTGCGGGATGGGGGCAGACGCGGCACGCGAGGAACAGGCCCGGCGTCTGGCGGAACAGGGTGCCGGCACGGTCTCCGCGCTCACCGTCCCGCTGATCATCCCGAACATGGCGGCCGGCGAGGTCACCATCGACCTCGGGGCCCGCGGCCCCAGCCTCGCCCCGGCCACCGCCTGCGCCTCCGGCGCCACCGCCGTCGCCGTGGCCCGCGACCTGCTCGTCACCGGCCAGTGCGACGTCGCGGTGACCGGGGCCACCGAAACCGCCGTCACCCCGCTGGTGGCCGCCGGTTTCTGGCGTGCGGGCACCCTGTCCCGGCGCACCGACGCGGTCGCCGGCGCGTCCCGGCCCTTCGCCGCCGACCGTGACGGCTTCGTCCTGGCGGAAGGGGCCGGTGTCCTCGTCCTGGAGCGGGCCGGGGACGCGGCCGCCCGTGGCGCGCGCGCCCGCGCCCTGCTCGTGGGCTGCGGCAGTACCTCGGACGCCCACCACCCCACCGCACCCGCCCCGGACGCCCGGGGCGCGGAGAGGGCCCTGCGCACCGCCCTGGCGGACGCGGGCCTGGCCCCGCGCGACGTCGACCACGTCAACGCCCACGGCACCTCCACACCGCTCAACGACGCCGGCGAGGCGGCCCTGATCGCCCGCGTGCTGCCGCACCGCCCCAGCGTCACCGCGCCCAAGGGCGTGCTCGGTCACAGCCTGGGGGCGGCGGGCGCGGTCGAGGCGGCACTGACCGTGCTCACCCTCCAGCACCGCACGGTGCCGCCGATCGCGAACCTGCGGGCCCCGGCGCCCGGGTTCGACATCGACTGCGTCACCGGGGAGCCCCGTCGGCAGGACGTCCACGTCGCCGTCAGCCACTCCTTCGGCTTCGGCGGCCACAACGTCGTCCTCGCTCTGACCGGGGCCTCCTGACCGGCTCGGCGTCCGGACAGGGACGCCGGCGGTGCTCCGTGCTCACCCGTGCGGGGCCCCTGTGGCGAAGCGCTGCCGAGGTCTCCCGTGCGCATCACACCGGGTGCCCGGCCCGTGGACCCGC
>NZ_JBHSPC010000003.1:0-32107 GCF_042656345.1 Streptomyces incanus | reverse complement strand
CACGGGCCGGGCACCGCGCTCTGTTCCGGTCCGGACGAAGGATCCCGGCGGTTTCGGACCGGGCCCGCCGGTTCAGCGGGAGTCCGGGCCGGACGGTTCGAGGGGCTCCCCCGGCTTCATCCCCTCGCCGCGGGCCAGGCGGCTGTGGCTGCGGCTGTAGAGGAAGTAGAAGACGACGCCGATCACCATCCAGACGCCGAACCGCACCCAGGTCTCGGCGGGCAGGTTCAGCATCAGCCACAGCGAGGCGGCGACCGACAGGATGGGCAGGAACGGCACCCACGGGGTGCGGAAGGCCCGCGGCAGGTCGGGGCGGGTCCGGCGCAGGATGATCACGCTGAGCGCGACGATGACGAAGGCGAACAGCGTGCCGATGTTCACCAGCTCGGCGAGTTCCGTCAGCGGGGTGAAGCCCGCGACGATCGCGATGATGACGCCGAGCAGGATGGTCGGCCGGTGCGGGGTCCTGAACCGGGGGTGGACGCGGGAGAAGAAGCGCGGCAGCAGTCCGTCCCGGCTCATCGCGAAGAACACCCGGGTCTGGCCGAGCAGCAGGATCAGGCAGACCGTGGTCAGGCCGACGGCGGCGCCGAAGCTGATGAAGCCCGCGTACCAGGGATGCCCGGTGGCCTTGAACGCGTCCGCGAGCGGGGCGTCCACGGACAGGTCTCTGTAGTTCTGCATACCGGTGACGACGATCGACACGGCGACGTACAGCGCGGTGCAGATGAACAGGGAGGCGAGGATGCCGCGCGGCATGTCCCGCTGCGGGTTCCTGGTCTCCTCGGCGGCCGTGGCGACGATGTCGAAGCCGATGAAGGCGAAGAAGACCACCGAGGCCGCGGTGAAGATGCCCATCACGCCGAAGTTGGACGGCGCCCAGCCGAAGAGCAGCTGGACGAGCGGTGAGTGGAGCCCCTCACCGGCAGCGACGGGCTGCGCCTTGGGGATGAACGGGTCGTAGTTGTCGGCGGTGATGAAGAAGGCGCCGGCGATGATGACGACGAGGACGACGGCCAGTTTGATGGCGACGACGACCGTGGTGACCCGGGCGGACAGCTTCATGCCGAGGACGAGGATGCCGGTGAGGAACAGCACCAGGGCGGCGGCGAGGATGTCGAAACCGAAGACCTTGGCCCCGTCCCGGATGCCGAGCTCGGCAGGCAGGTGCCAGCCCGCGTTGTCCAGCAGCGAGTGGATGTACCCGGACCAGCCGACGGCCACCACCGCCGTGCCGAGCGCGAACTCCAGGACCAGGTCCCAGCCGATGATCCACGCGGGCAGTTCCCCCAGGGACGCGTACGAAAAGGTGTAGGCGGAGCCCGCCACCGGGACGGTGGAGGCGAACTCGGCGTAGCAGAGCGCGGCGAGCGCGCAGACGACACCGGCCACCACGAAGGCCAGGGCCACCGAGGGCCCGGCGTTGTTCTTGGCGACCGTACCGGTGAGGACGAAGATGCCGGTGCCGATGATGACACCGACGCCGAAGACGGTCAGATCCAGCGCGGACAAGGATTTCTTGAGCGCGTGCTCCGGTTCCTCGGTGTCACGGATGGACTGCTCGACCTTCTTCGTCCGGAAGAGGGTGTTGCTCACGGATACCTCCCACGCTGTGTCGTCCCCGGCATGATCGAGAGGGGGCCGGGGTCCGTCCGACACATACCCGTCGTCCGCCCGGAGGGCGGGCTCAGCGGCGTCCGGTGCGTACGATCGCAAGGCGCCGGAGCGCCCTCGGTGGAGGTCCCCCCGCTCGAGCGGAGCCGAGGGCGGGGAAGGAGCCACGTGGGCGTTTCGGCAACGCGGCCGAGGGTCCCCCTGTTCGAAGAGCTCGGGGGAGTGCGTGCCAGGCGTCGCTGAGCAGGCGGGGGTGTGTCGGGCAGGCCCTAGAGCGTATGCCCCGGCACGGGCGCCCTCACGCGAACGGGTCGCCCGTGCCACTGTGAAGAGTGGTCCGGGCGACCCGTTCGGGCGTATCGGCGGGAGGTGTCGGTTCAGTCGCGGACCGGTTCCACCGAGTCGGCGGCGGAGCGCGCGTATCCGCCGTCCAGCTTCGCGACCAGGCCGGTGACCTGGCGGGCGATGTCGGGGGCGGTGAGGCCGATCTCCGCCATCACCTCGGCGCGCGAGGCATGGTCGAGGAAGCGCGGCGGGATGCCGAAGTCGCGCAGCGGCACGTCGACGCCCGCGTCGCGCAGGGCCTGCGCGATCGTCGAGCCGACTCCGCCGACGCGGGAGTTGTCCTCGACGGTGACGACGACGCGGTGCTTCTCGGCGAGCGGGGCCATGGCCTCGTCGACGGGCTTGACCCAGCGCGGGTCGACGACGGTGGTGGAGATGCCCTGCCGGTCGAGCAGGCCGGCGATCTCCAGGCACATCGGCGCGAGGGCGCCCACGGAGACCAGCAGCACGTCCGGGGTGTCGGTGCCGGGCTCGCGCAGTACGTCCATGCCGCCCACGCGGCCCACGGCCGGTACGGCGGGCCCGACGGCGCCCTTGGAGAAGCGGACCACGGTCGGCGCGTCGGTGACCTGCACGGCCTCGCGGAGCTGGGCGCGGACCTGGTCGGCGTCGCGCGGGGCTGCCAGCCGCAGGCCGGGGACGACCTGGAGGATCGACATGTCCCACATGCCGTTGTGGGAGGCGCCGTCGGTGCCGGTGATGCCGGCCCGGTCCAGGACGAAGGTGACGCCGCACTTGTGCAGGGCCACGTCCATCAGCACCTGGTCGAAGGCGCGGTTGAGGAAGGTGGCGTACACGGCGAAGACGGGGTGGACCCCGCCGTGGGCCAGGCCCGCCGCGGAGACGGCGCCGTGCTGTTCGGCGATGCCGACGTCGTAGACCCGGTCGGGGAACCGCTTGGCGAACCTGTCGAGGCCCACGGGCTGGAGCATGGCCGCGGTGATGGCGACGACGTCCTCGCGCTCCTCGCCGATCCTGACCATCTCCTCGCCGAAGACGGACGTCCAGTCGGCGCCGGAGGAGGCGATCGGCAGGCCCGTGTCGGGGTGGATCTTGCCGACGGCGTGGAAGCGGTCGGCCTCGTCCGCCAGGGCGGGCTGGTAGCCGCGGCCCTTCTCGGTGAGGCAGTGCACGATCACGGGGCCGCCGAAGCCCTTGGCGCGGGTGAGGGCGGACTCCAGGGCCTCGATGTCGTGGCCGTCGATGGGGCCTACGTACTTCAGGCCCAGGTCCTCGAACATGCCCTGCGGGGCGATGAAGTCCTTCAGGCCCTTCTTGGCGCCGTGCAGGGTGTCGTAGAGCGGCCGGCCGACGACCGGGGTGCGCTCCAGGAGTTCCTTGGTGCGGGCCAGGAAACGTTCGTAGCCGTCGGTGGTGCGCAGGGTCGCGAGATGGCTGGCGAGGCCGCCGATGGTGGGCGCGTAGGAGCGCTCGTTGTCGTTGACGACGATGACGAGCGGGCGGTCCCTGGCGTCGGCGATGTTGTTCAGCGCCTCCCAGGCCATGCCGCCGGTGAGGGCGCCGTCACCGATGACGGCGACGACGTGGTCGCCGGTCTTCCTGAGCTGGTTGGCCTTGGCGAGGCCGTCGGCCCAGCCGAGGACGGTGGAGGCGTGGCTGTTCTCGATGACGTCGTGCTCGGACTCGGCCTGCGAGGGGTAGCCGGAGAGGCCGCCCTTCATCTTCAGCTTGGAGAAGTCCTGTCGGCCGGTCAGCAGTTTGTGCACGTAGGACTGGTGTCCGGTGTCCCAGAGCACCTTGTCCTTGGGGGATTCGAAGACGCGGTGCAGGGCGAGGGTGAGCTCCACCACGCCCAGGTTGGGGCCGAGGTGGCCCCCGGTCTTGGAGACCGCGTCGACGAGGAAGGTCCGGATCTCCTCGGCCAGCCGGTCCAGCTCCTCCAGGGTGAGCCGGTCCAGATCGCGCGGTCCCCTGATACGGGTCAGCAGCGGCACCCGTGCCTCCTTGCAGTAGAGCTGATCGAGCTGTTGCCGGGCTCGACGAGTCTAATGTTCCGGTCCGGCGCCCTGCGTCCGGGCGGTGCGTCGTATGTCACGCCATCGGCCTTACCCATGAGCGGACCGCGCCAAGTCCTGTCCGGCACACACCCGTCGTCCGCCCGGAGGGCGGGCTCGGCGGCGTCCGGTGCGTGCGATCGCAAGACGCCGGAGCGCCCTCGACGGGGCCCCCGTTCGAAGAGCTTGGGGGGAGTGCGTGCCGGGCGTCGCCGGGCAGGCGGGGCTGCGCCGGACAGGCCCTACGACACGGCTGTGCCCGGTACCGCGCGGATACCGGGCACAGAGTTTCACGGGCGGTGCCGCGAGGGGTGGTGCTAGGCGCGGCCCGCGGTCTTCTGGGTCCTGCGGGTGACGGCGTCGATGACGACGGTCGCCAGCAGGACACCACCGGTGATCATGTACTGGACCGGCGAGGCGATGCCCTCGAGGGCGAGGCCGTACTGGATCGAGACGATGACCATCACACCGAGCAGCGCGTTCCAGGTGCGGCCACGGCCGCCGAAGAGGGACGTACCGCCGATCACGGCCGCGGCGATGACGTTCATCAGGAACTCACCGGTACCCGCGCCCTGGTTGGCGGAGGCGATCTTCGAGGCGACGAAGAGGCCGCCGATCGCGGCGAAGGTACCGGCGATCGCGAAGACCGAGATCCGGACCAGCTCCACGTTGATACCGGCACGGCGGGACGCCTCCACGCTGCCGCCGAGCGCGAAGACCTTGCGGCCGTAGACGGTGCGGCGCAGCACGAAGTCCGTGAACGCCAGGACCGCGAGGAAGATCACCACGGCCAGCGGCAGGCCCTTGTACTGGTTGAAGACGATCGCCACGGCGAACGCCAGGACGGCCAGCAGCACGGTCCGCACGACGATCTCGTTGAGCGGCCGGGACGGCACACCGGCGGCCTCGCGGCGGCGGTTGTCGGAGAACGCGAGGAGGAAGTAGCCCACGGTCACGACGATCGCCAGGCCGTAGGCGGCGGCCACATCGGAGAAGTAGTGGCTGGTCAGCTTGGCGACCAGGCCCTCGGAGTCGAGGTTGATGGTGCCGTTGCTGCCCAGGACCTGCAGCATGAAGCCCTGCCAGAACAGCAGGCCGGCCAGCGTCACGGCGAAGGCCGGGACGCCGATGCGGGCGAAGATGAAGCCGTGGATGGCTCCGGCCACCGTGCCGGTGAGGATGGCCAGCACCAGGGCCAGCACCTCGTTCATGCCGTGCGTGACGCTCATCACCGCGAAGGCGGCGCCCGCGACACCGCTGACCGAACCGACCGACAGGTCGATCTCGCCGAGCAGCAGCACGAAGACGATACCGACCGCGATCATGCCCGTGCCGACCATGGCGACCGACATGTCGGAGAAGTTGCCCGCGGTGAGGAAGTTGGAGTTCAGGCTGGTGAAGATGCCCCAGATGACCAGCAGGCCCACCACCACGGGGAGGGAGCCGAGGTCACCTGCCTTCAGCTTCCGCTTGAACTCGCCGATGTAACCGGCGAGGCCCTGTTCGCGCACCAGCAGCCGGGGGTCGACGACGGTGACCGCCGCGGCGGCCGCCTCGGTGTTCTCGACCGTGTCGGCGGTGGGCGTCGAGGTCTTTTCGGTGCTCACTTGCCGGCCTCCCCGTTGGTGCGCGCCGCACGACGGGTCACGGCGTTCTCCGTGGCTCCGGTGATGGCGGAGATGATCTCTTCCTGAGAGGTCGACTTGACCTCGAATATGCCGTTGTTGCGTCCGAGGCGCAGGACGGCGACCTTGTCCGCCACGGCCTTGACGTCGGCCATGTTGTGGCTGATGAGGATGACGGCGTGGCCGCGCTCACGCAGCCGCTCGACCAGGTCGAGGACCTGCGCGGTCTGCTCGACGCCGAGGGCGGCGGTGGGCTCGTCGAGGATCACCAGCTTGGGCTCGCCGAGCATGGACCGGGCGATCGCCACGACCTGGCGCTGACCGCCGGAGAGCGAGGCGATCGGGATGCGGACGCTGGGGATGCGGATCGACAGCGTGTCGAGCAGCTCACGGGAGCGGCGCTCCATCTCCACCTCGTCCAGGACACCGCGCTTGCGGAGCTCCCGGCCCAGGTAGAGGTTGCCGACGACGTCGATGTTGTCGCACAGCGCGAGGTCCTGGTAGACCGTCGCGATGCCCAGGTTCTGGGCGTCGTGCGGCCTGTTGATCTGGACGGTCTTGCCGTCCCACTCGATGACGCCCTCATCGATGGGGTGCACGCCGGCGATCGTCTTGACCAGCGTGGACTTTCCGGCGCCGTTGTCGCCCACCAGGGCGACCACCTCACCGGCACGGACCTCAAGCTCTACATCGGTGAGCGCCTGGACGGCACCGAATCGCTTGGAGACCCCGCGCAACGCCAGCACGGGCGTAGCGGACACGTGAACCATCTCCTTCGCCGCCTGACCCGGCGGGAGGTTGTGCAGAAGTATGGGGGGTGTTCCGACCGGCGCCCCGCGTAGCTTGCGGGGCTGGTGTGTGCGGGGCGCCGGCGGAGTTCATGGCAGTCGGTCCCGTACGGGAGCCCGGTGCGGACTCCCGTTCAGCTCTGGGGACTTGGGACTGCGGACCGCGAAGCGGTCTACTTGAGACCGATCTTGTCGCAGGCGGCCTTGTACTTGTCCGTGCAGATCTCCTCGACGGTGTAGAAACCGTCCTTGATCACGGTGTCGTTGATGTTGTCCTTGGTCAGCGACACGACCGGGACGAGCACCGAGGGGATGCCCTTGGTGGTGGCGCTGTCGGCCGTGTCCTTGGCGATGGAGTCCAGCGACTTGCCCTGGGCGAGCAGGACGGCCATCTCCGCGGCGACGTTCGCCTCCTGCGGGTACGACTTGTAGACGCTCATGTGCTGCTCACCGGTCACGATGCGCTGCACACCCGCGAGTTCGGCGTCCTGGCCGGTGACCGGGATGTCGCCGATGCCGGCGGCCTTCAGGGCGGTGATGATGCCGCCCGCCATGCCGTCGTTGGCGGAGTAGACGCCGACGATCTTGTTCTTGCCGAGGGCGGAGATGGCGCCCTCCATGTTGGCGTTGGCGTTCTCCGGCTTCCACTCCTTGGTGTCGTACTCGCGGCCGACCTTCACCTTGCCGTCGAGGGCTGCGTGCGCGCCCTCCTTGAACTGGGCGGCGTTCGGGTCCGTGGAGGCCCCGTTCATCATGACGATCTGGCCGCCCTTGGCCTTGTCGCCCAGGGCCTCGAGGAGGGCCTCGCCCTGGGTCTTGCCGACGGTCACGTTGTCGAACGAGGTGTAGGCGTCGATCGGACCCTCGGCCAGGCGGTCGAAGGCCACGACCGGGATGCCGGCCTCCTTGGCCTTCTTCACCGAGCCGGCGATGGCCTTGAAGTCCACCGCACCCACGATGAGCGCGTCGACCTTGTTGGTCACCATCGTGTCGACCTGCTGGTTCTGCAGGCTGGCGTCCTGCTTGGCGTTGGCGTAGACGACCTCGCCCTTGTTGTTCGTGAGCTCCTTGACCTTCTTCTCGATCAAGGGCTTGTCGAACTTCTCGTACCGCGCGGTCTGGTTCTCCGGCAGGAGCAGACCGATCTTGATGTTGTCGCCCTTGGCGGCGGAGTCGCCCGAGTCGCCGTCCTTCTTCTTACCGGACTCGGCGGCGCTGCCGCAGGCGGCGAGAGAGACGGCCAGTGCGCCGGCGGCAACGGCAATGGCGGTACGGCGCATACGCGTGTTCACTTCAGAAACCTCCCTGACGAGGCCGCGACGTTGCGGCCGAGGTGGCTGGAAGTCAACTCGGCCACACGTGCGACGTCAAGAAGTAAATCCTTAACGAGATGGCAACGGTGCCATCCGTTCTCTAAGTGAAGGCATGCGAGACCGCGGCGAGGGTGCCGTTCGCCGTGCCGTCCAACAGGGTCGAATCGCCCATTTCGCTCAACGCGAGGGCGAGCGCGCCGAGTACCTCCGCACGGCCCCCGAGTGCCCCGGGGAGCACGGACAGTTGGCGTGCGGCGCTGGGAATCGCGTAACGGCCCACGGACTCCCTTATGGGCCCGAGGACCAGTTCACCGGCCTCGGCGAGATCACCGCCGAGGACCACCCGGCTCGGGTTCAACAGGTTGCAGAGATTGGCGACTCCACTGCCGATGTGACGGCCTACGTCGGCGATCACCCTACGGCAGCCCGGATCGCCGTCGCGCGCCAGCCGTACAACACCTTCCATCGTCAGATCCGTACCGTGGCTGGGCTGGAGCAGGGGCAGCACGTAGCGGGCCGCCGTGAAGGTCTCCAGGCAGCCGCGGTTGCCGCAGCGGCAGATGGGGCCGGACTCGTCGAGCGTGATGTGCCCGATCTCCCCCGCGGTACCGCCCGGCCCGCGGTAGATCTTCCCGCTGATCACCAGGCCGGCGCCGACACCGCTGGCGACCTTGATGTACGCCAGGTCGCGCACGCCCCGGCCGCTGCCCCAGACCATCTCGCCGAGGGCGCCCAGGTTAGCGTCGTTGTCCACGTGCACGGGCACGCCGAGCCGCCCCCGCAGCTCCTCGGCGGGCTTGGTGCCGGTCCAGCCGGGCAGGATCGCGGTCGAGCCCAGGGTGCCGGACTCCACGTCGATGGGTCCGGGCACGCCGAGGCCGACCCCGGCGACCTTGGCCCGGTCCACGCCGGTCGCCTCGATCAGCCGGTTGACCAGTTGTTCCGCCCGGTCGAAGCCCTGAGCCGCGGAGGCGTCCACGTCCAGTGGCTCGGACTCCTCGGCGAGCACTTGGTGGGCCAGGTTCCCGACCGCGACCCGCAGGTGGGTGTGCCCGAAGTCCACTCCCACGACGATCCCGGCGTCCCCGCTGAGCGATACGCTGCGGGCCCGGCGGCCGCCCGAGGAAGTGGGCGTGACCTCGACGGTCCCGCTCCCCTTCAGCTCCCGGACGATATTGGACACCGTCGCCGCGGAGAGGCCCGTGGTCCTCGCGATCTCGGCCTGGGTGAGGGAGCCCGCCAAACGTACTGCTCGAACGACCCGCTCAAGATTGGCTCGGTGCAGCGACGACTGCGACCCCGGAGTCTCCACGACGACCTCCTGCGCGCGGGGCCGCTTCGATGAGACCCCGTTCCGTGTCCAACTAGTGAACTCTAAGATGAGCTGTTCCGGTTACCTCCCGTCAAGAGGTTGAACCGTTTCGGGGTCCTTGGACACAGCTGCACCCGCCGCTCCCTGGGGCGGGAGCTGCGGGTGCGCGAGGCAATCCGGAGGGTGACTTCAGAGGGTCCGGGGACGACTCCCGGAGGCACCTTCCGAGCAGCGCCGGCCGCCCGGAAGGGATCCGGAGGCTACTTCAGGGCGCCCGCGGTGAGGCCCTGCACGACCTGGCGCTGGAAGATGATGTACGCGGCGAGCACGGGGAGCATCGCCATCACGAGGCCGGCGAAGAGGCCGGACCAGTCCCCCTTGTAGCCTTGGCTGACGGCCAGCTGCACCAGGCCCTGGGTGAGTACGTGCTTGTCCTCGTCGGTGTTGAGCACGGTGGGCAGCATGTACTGGTTCCACTGACCGAGGAAGTTGAAGATCCCCACGCTGATCAGGCCCGGTTTGGCCATCGGGAGCATGATCTGGAAGAACGTCCTGCTGTGCGAGGCGCCGTCCACGAACGCGGCCTCCGCCACGCTGCTGGGCAGGGTCCGGAAGAACGCGGTCAGGAAGAACACCGTGAAGGGCAGCGAGTACGCGATGTAGACCAGGATCAGCCCGTGGATCGTGTTCAGCAGGCCCATGTTGTTGACGACGTAGAACAGCGGGACCAGCGCGAGCATGATCGGGAAGCTCATGCCGCCGATGAAGAGGTAGTAGATGAACCGGTTGCCCGGGAACTCGAAGCGGGCCAGTACGTAGGCGGCCATCGAGCCCAGCACCAGGGTGCCGATGAGCGAGCCGCCCACCACCAGGACGGTGTTGAGGAAGTAGTCGCTCATATGGGCCTGGTTCCAGGCCCGTGACCAGTTCTCGAAGTGGAGCGTGTCCGGCAGCGACCAGGGCGAGCCGAAGATGGAGGCGTCGTCCTTGAAGGACGTCATCAGCGCCCACAGCAGCGGCAGGGCCACCATGATCGCCCAGATCACCAGGATTCCGTGCGAGAAGACGTTAAGGACGCCGCCCGCCTTCTTCTCCTTGGGGGGCGCGCCGGCGGGGACGTCCGCCTTGGTGACGGTGACACCGGACTCGGCCGGTACCGGGGCGGGGGTCTCGGTCGTCTTCATGCGATCAGTACTCCAGCCGCTCGCGCCGCCCCAGCTTCATCACGACGGCGGCGAAGGCCAGCGTGACGAGGAGGAGGGCGACACCGATGGTGGTGGCGTAGGCGGCCTGACCGTCGCGGAACGCCTTCTGGTACACGTACAGGACCATGACGGTGGTCGAGTAGTCGGGGCCGCCGGGACCGGTCGTCATGATGTGTACGACCGCGAACGACTCGGCGCCCAGGGCGAGGATGCCCATGTAGACCCAGCCGGACTGCACGGTGTCCCACAGCAGCGGCAGGGTGATGCGGAAGAAGGTGGTGATCCGGTTGGCGCCGTCCAGCAACGCCGCCTCGTAGAGGTCCAGCGGGATGGACGCCATACCGGCGGAGAAAAGGACCACGAAGAAACCCACCGTGGACCAGACGATCACCGCCATGACGGCCCACAGGGCGAGGTCCGGATCGCCCAGCCAGAGCGGCTGGATACCGTCGAGCCCGACCGCCCGCAGGAACGAGTTGATCGCACCGCTGTCGGGGTTGTACGCGAACGCGAACAGCAGGGCGATGATCGCGATCGAGAGCACCTGCGGGAAGAAGTAGACGATCTTGTAGAAGGCGGAGCCGCGGACCCCTGAGATCACCGGTCCGCCGCGGCGTCGCCGGCCGCCCACGTTGATCATGAAGGAGAGGAACAGCGCCAGACCGATCGTCACCACCGGTACCAGCAGGGCGAACAGCAGACTGTGCTGCAACGACTTCCAGAAGATGTCGTCGTCCAGCATGCGTGCGTAGTTGGCGAACCCGACCATCTCGAAGTCGGGGCTCAGACCGGTCCAGTCCGTGAACGAGTAGTAGATCGACTGGACGAACGGCCAGACGACGAAGAGCGCGTACAGCCCCAGGGGAACCGCCAGGAACCCCACGATGAACCGGTACTTGCCGTGCTGCATTGCTACGACCCCGATCTGCGGGCGGGCTGCCACCGGGGCCCGCCCGGCAACGGTGCGCCGGACAGGCCCTGGTGGCGGTTGCTCACTGATTTTTCACTGGTTGCTCACTGGTGCTTGTAGTGCTTGATCGACGAGTCCTTGGCCGTCTCGTCGGCGAAGGCCTGGATCTTCTTGATGGTCTCGGCCGGGGTCGCGCGGCCGGCCATCATCTCGCCGATCCCGGAGACGCCGATCTTCTCCTTCTGGAGCTGCACGTACCAGTCCTGGAGGCGCGGGTTCACCACGTTCTCCCCGGCCACGTCCAGCGCGGCGACACCGGACGTGAGGCCCGGGGTCAGCTCGATGCCGTCGGTGCCGCCGTTGTACGCGGTCAGTGACTTCACCTTGCCGGTGAAGTTCTTCGAGGACGCCTCGCTCAGCATGATGCGCAGCTGTTCCATGCCGCCGGCGGCGTTCGCCGCCTTGGCGGGCACGACGAAGGGCTCGCCGCCGGAGGCCCAGATGGTGCCGAAGGGCAGCTTGTCGGAGGAGTCCAGACCGGTGGGCGCGGAGACGGCCAGGTCGAAGTCGTCGGGCATGACGTTCGCCGACTCGTTCTCCACCCAGGAGCCGTTCGGGATGAACAGCGCGTCGCCCTTGGCCCAGGCGGTCTGGGACTGGATGTGGTCCAGGCCCGGGGTGCCCTTGAGGACGTAGCCCTTCTGCTGGAGCTCGTAGTAGGCCTCGAAGCACGCCTTGACGGCGGGGTGCTTCCAGGCGTTCGGCTCCAGGTTGTCGATGGCGTCGAGCACCTCGCGCCCGCCGACCTTGCCGATCATCGGGTACAGCGAGAAGGGGAGGTAATACGGGTACTTGCCGGCGTAGGTCCAGCCCGCCATGCCCTTCTTCTTGGCCTTCGCGCAGACCGCGAGCATCTGGTCCCAGGTTTCGGGGTACTGCTCGTCGAGCGAGTCCAGCGCCTTCTGCGAGTACCAGACGCCGTAGACCGTGTAGGCGTAGTAGAGGATCCACACCTGCTCGCCGTCGAACTGGCCCATCTCGACGATGCCGGGCCGCAGCGTGTCGCGGACCTTGGTGCCCGGGTCGTCGTAGGAGGGGGCGTCCAGCAGCGGGGTGAGGTCCGTGAGCTGCTTCTTGCCGACCAGGGTGCCCATGTCCATCTGTTCGGCGCCGGAGTTGTCGATGAGGTCGGGCGGGGTGCCCTGGTTGAAGCGCGGCTGCAGGGTGGACTGGATCTTCTGGGTGGCGGAGAATTCCACCTTCGCCCCGGGGAAGGCTTTTTGGTACACCTTGACCGCGTCCTCGGCGTACTCCATGCCGAAACCGCCGTCGAACAGGACGAATTCCAGCTTCGCGGTGTTATTGACGCCGAGCGGGTTCTTCGCGGTCTTCTTGCCCTCCTCGGCCTTCTCCTGATCTTTCCCGCCGCCGCTGGCACACGCGGACAGGAAACTCATCGTGGGGACGGAGATCAGGCCGAGCGCCGCGGACCGCTTGATCAGGTCGCGGCGGCCCACTCCCTTGGTGCCGTGGCCGGTTCGGTCACGGGTGCTGTGCTCGCGGGTGCTGTGCTCGCGGGTGCTGTGCTCGCGGGTGCCGTCGTACTCGGCGGAGTTGGATCCCATGCTCAAGTCCTCGCCTTCTCCAGGACTCAGGCGGTGAACCGGATCCTTCCCGGCACCGCGTTCGGGTCACGCTGGGTCGTGCAGGAAGTGCAGGAAGTGCAGGAAGTGCGGCTGGTGCCGGCGGCACCAGTGGTACGGGACGTGACGGCGTCTGCCGTTCGGGAGCTGTGAAGAAGCCCCGGAGTGCCCGACAGGTATAGTCCACTTTCCGCCGACGGAGCAAGATCGAGCACAAGGTTCGCCGGTGGTCTTTTCCGAGTTGAGACCTGGCGGAAATATGAGCGGTCGTCGCGTTCCGCCACGGAAGAATCCTTGCCTCCGAGCCCGAACGCCGCATTCAACACCCTTGACACCACCCTTCACTTGACCCACTACTGGTGCTTGCGCAGCAATTCTGACAACGTTGTCCAACCCAGGGAGGGTGCTCGCGCATGCAGCACGGAGTTCGGCACAGAATGCGGCACAGATGGGGCCCGGCGGTCGTCGCGACGACCGCCTTTGCCGTGGCGGCGGCCTCCCCGGGCGTCGCGGTCGCACTGCCCGGGGCACCCGCGAAGGCGGACCGGGAGTTCGCTTCGTCGTTCGAGGCCGGGGAACCGGCCCCCGACTGGCTGAACACCGTCGACGCCCCACGGGGCGGCAAGAAACGCGCCTCGGGCGTCGACGGCGGCTACAGCAGCGGCATACCGGGCAACGTCACCGACCATGTCACGGACGTGCGCGCCAGCTCGGAGAACGCGGGCGCCGGGGAGGTGAAGGAGAACCTCGTCGACGGCGAGCCCAGCAGCAAGTGGCTGGCCTTCACGTCCACCGGCTGGGCCGAGTTCGACCTGGACGCACCGGTCGAGGTGGTCCGGTACGCGCTCACCTCGGCCAACGACTTCGCCCCGCGCGACCCACGGGACTGGACCCTGAAGGGTTCGGCCGACGGGGAGAACTGGACGACCCTCGACACCCGTTCGGGCGAGACGTTCGCGGAGCGGTTCCAGACCAAGGTCTACGACCTGGACGCGTCGGCCGTCGCCGGGTACCGGCACTTCCGGCTGGAGATCACGAAGAACGGCGGGGCGGACGCGCTCCAGCTCGCCGACGTCCAGTTCTCCACCGGCGACACCGAGGAGCCGGTCCCGCAGGACATGCTCTCACTGGTCGACCGCGGCCCGAGCGGCTCCCCGACGGCGAAGTCGGGCGCCGGATTCACCGGAAAGCGTGCACTGCGTTACGCCGGTCGGCACACGGCCGGGGAGCGGGCCTACTCGTACAACAAGGTCTTCGACGTCAATGTGAAGGTCGACCGCCGTACGGAGCTGTCGTACAAGATCTTCCCGTCGATGGCGGACGGCGACCTCGACTACGACGCCACGAACGTCTCCGTCGACCTGGCCTTCACCGACGGCACCTATCTGAGCGACCTGCGCGCCACCGACCGGCACGGCTTCCCGCTGACCCCGCGTGGGCAGGGCGACGCCAAGGTGCTGTACGTCAACCAGTGGAACAGCGTCGAGTCGGGGATCGGCTCGGTCGCGGCCGGCAGGACGGTCGACCGGATCCTGGTGGCGTACGACTCCCCCAAGGGGCCCGCGAAGTTCCGGGGCTGGCTGGACGACGTGTCGCTCAAGTCGGCGCAGCCCGAGCGGCCGAAGGCTCATCTGTCCGACTACGCGGTGACGACCCGGGGCACCAACTCCAGCGGTGGCTTCTCGCGCGGCAACAACTTCCCGGCGACCGCCGTGCCGCACGGCTTCAACTTCTGGACGCCGGTGACCAACGCCGGTTCCCTGAGCTGGCTGTACGACTACGCGCGCGGCAACAACGGGGACAACCTGCCGACGATCCAGGCGTTCAGCGCGAGTCATGAGCCGAGCCCGTGGATGGGCGACCGGCAGACCTTCCAGGTGCTGCCCTCCGCCGCCTCCGGCACCCCGAAACCGGGCCGCGAGGAGCGGGAGCTGGCCTTCCGGCACGAGAACGAGACCGCGCGGCCGTACTACTACGGGGTGCGGTTCGAGAACGGCCAGAAGGCGGAGATCGCGCCGACGGACCATGCGGCGGTCATGCGCTTCACCTACCCGGGCGACGACGCGAGCGTCCTGTTCGACAATGCCACCGGCCAGGCGGGGCTGACCCTCGACGAGGAGAACGGCACCTTCAACGGCTACTCGGACGTGAAGTCCGGGCTGTCCACGGGCGCCACCCGGCTGTTCGTGCACGGCGAGTTCGACAAGCCGGTGACGGACGGTTCCGCCGAGGGCGTCAAGGGCCACCTGCGGTTCGACGCGGGCAAGGACCGGACGGTCACCCTGCGCCTGGCCACCTCGCTGATCAGCGTCGACCAGGCGAAGGACAACCTGCGCCAGGAGATCCCCGCGGGCCGGTCCTTCGAGTCGGTCAAGCAGAACGCCCAGCGGCAGTGGGACAAGCTGCTCGGCAAGGTCGAGGTCGAGGGTGCCACGCCGGACCAGCTGACCACGCTCTACTCGAGCCTCTACCGGCTGTACCTGTACCCGAACTCGGGCTTCGAGAAGGTCGGCGGCACGTACCGGTACGCCTCCCCGTTCTCCAAGATGCCCGGGCCCGACACTCCGACGCACACCGGCGCGAAGATCGTCGACGGCAAGGTGTACGTCAACAACGGCTTCTGGGACACCTACCGGACCACCTGGCCGGCGTACTCCTTCCTGACCCCCGCCAAGGCGGGCGAGCTGGTCGACGGGTTCGTGCAGCACTACAAGGACGGCGGCTGGACCTCCCGCTGGTCCTCCCCCGGCTACGCCGACCTGATGACCGGCACCTCCTCGGACGTCGCGTTCGCCGACGCGTACGTCAAGGGCGTGGACTTCGACGCGGAGGCGGCGTACGACGCGGCGGTGAAGAACGCCACCGTCGTGCCCCCGTCGTCGGGCGTCGGCCGCAAGGGCATGGCGACCTCGCCCTTCCTCGGCTACACCGGCACCGAGACGCACGAGGGCCTGTCGTGGGCCCTGGAGGGCTACCTCAACGACTACGGCATCGCCCGGATGGGCGAGGCACTCCACAAGAAGACCGGCGACAGGCGCTACCAGGAGGAGTCCGCCTACTTCCTCGACCGGGCCCAGGAGTACGTCAACCTGTTCGACTCCAAGGCCGGTTTCTTCCAGGGGAAGAGCACGAAGGGCGACTGGCGCGTCGAGTCCTCGACGTACGACCCGCGGGTGTGGGGCTACGACTACACCGAGACGAACGGCTGGGGCTACGCCTTCACCGCCCCGCAGGACAGTCGGGGCCTGGCCAACCTGTACGGCGGGCGCGACGGCCTCGCGGACAAGCTCGACGAGTACCTCGCCACCCCGGAGACGGCTTCCGCCGAGTTCGTCGGCTCCTACGGCGGGGTCATCCACGAGATGACCGAGGCGCGGGACGTCCGGATGGGCATGTACGGGCACTCCAACCAGGTGGCCCACCACGCCCTGTACATGTACGACGCGGCCGGACAGCCCTGGAAGACCCAGAAGAACGTCCGTGAGGTACTGTCGCGGCTCTACACCGGCAGCGAGATCGGGCAGGGCTACCACGGGGACGAGGACAACGGCGAGCAGTCGGCCTGGTACCTGTTCTCCTCGCTCGGCTTCTACCCGCTGGTGATGGGCAGCGGCGAGTACGCCATCGGCTCCCCGCTGTTCAAGAAGGTGACCGTGCACCTGGAGAACGGCCGCGAGCTGGTCGTCAGGGCGCCGAAGAACAGCGCGAAGAACGTGTACGTACAAGGCCTGAAGGTCAACGGCCGGAGCTGGGACAAGACCTCGCTGCCGCACTCGGTGCTCGCCAAGGGCGGGGTCCTGGAGTTCGACATGGGCTCGCGGCCGTCGTCGTGGGGCACCGGCAAGAAGGCGGCACCCGTGTCGATCACCCAGGACGACACGGTGCCCACGCCCCGCGAGGACGTGCTGAAGGGCGGGGGCGCCCTGTTCGACAACTCCTCGGCGACCGGTGCCACGGTGTCCACGGTCGACCTGCCGGTGACCGGCGGGACGAAGGCGGTGCAGTACACGCTGACGTCCGCGGACCACACCGAGGCGCCCACGGGATGGGTCCTGCAGGGCTCGTCCGACGGCACGACGTGGAAGGACCTGGACAAGCGGGCGGACGACCCGGACACCTTCCGCTGGGACCGGCAGACGCGGGCCTTCTCGGTGGACAGGCCGGGGAAGTACGGCCACTACCGGCTGGTCCTCAGTGGTGAGGCGGCGCTGACGGAGGTGGAACTGCTGAGCTGAGCCGGCCGCGCGCCGCAAGCGGGTCCGGACCGTGGTGGCCCGGACCCGCTTCGTCGTGTCACCGGCGCGTCGTGTCACCGCCGCGCGCGGCACGGGTTCAGCCGTTCAGCCGACCCGGCAGGGCAGGCTCGTCGTACTGTCGCCGCCGGAGCCGGAGACGACATAGCCGAAGGTGGCGCTCTGTCCCGGATTCAGCGCGCCGTTGTAGTCGGCGTTGTGGACCATGACGGCCTGGCCCTGGTAGGTGGCGTTGCCGCTCCACAGACTGTCGATCCGCTGGCCGGCCGGGAGGGTCCAGTCGACCATCCAGCCGAGCATGGGGACGTCACCGCTGTTGGTGACGGTCACCTGGGACTGGTAGCCGCCGTTCCAGCTGCCCGTCGTGCTGCGGGTGGCGGTGCACCGGCCGGGAACGGGCTCGGTCGGGGGGTTGCCGGGCTCCTTGATGCCGGTCACCTCGCCGTTGCCGCCGTCGAAGACGACGTCGGAGCAGGAGTAGAAGGTCTCCGCGCTGTCCGAACGCTGCCAGACCATGTAGACGATGTGGCGGCCCGACTTGCCCCCCGGAAGCTTCCCGGTCCAGGAGTAGTTGGCATCGACGGTGCCCGGGGACCCCTTGAGCGGCGGGTGATCGACGGAGAGGAACGGCCGCTCCTCCATGTCGTTCCAGGTGAGGGTCCGGGTCGGGTCGAAGCCGTCCTTGGTGATGTACACGTAGAACCAGCCCGGGTGCGCGGCCCAGGCGTTGTAGGAGAAGTCGACGGTCGCACCCGAGGTGAGGTGGGTGAGCGGCCAGTCGTTACGCGGCTGGTTGAAGCCGGTGAAGCTGGTGTTGCCTCCGCTGCACAGCTGCCCGTCCGGCACGAAACCGCGGGTGCGGCCGGCGCCGTCGGAGCGCAGTACGGAGAACCAGTTGTAGAACGGCGTGGTGCCGCTGACCTGTGCCGCGGCCTTGCACGCCGGGTTGACCGGCTTGATCTCACCGGTGGCGGTCAGTCCGTCCTGCCAGCACAGGAAGGTCCGGCTGGCGGGCTTCATCGGCGTCCCGTGCGCCTCCGCCTCGCCGCCCGCGGTCATGACCAGGCCGACGGCCGGGATGGTGGCGAGCAGGGAGACGAGGACCAGGAAGAGGGTTCTGGTGCGGGTGGGGAGCGTGGGCCGGGGAGCGGTGCCGCCCCTCGCCCTTGTTCTCATTTTTGCCAGGATCATGACACACCTGTCCGTCGCTGCGAGTGCTACGGGTCACGGGTCGTGCGCATGGGTGCGTGCGCATGGGCGCGTGCGCATGGGCGCGCGTGCGTGTACATATGCGTGCATGTGCGTGCGCTGCACGCGTGGGGCCGAGCGAGACGGGAGCATCCCTGCGACGGGTTCCGGTCCGACGAAGGATGGGAGCGCTCCCATCTCACTCGTACGGGGAAGGTAGCGCCGGAGGCTCCGCTTGTAAACGGGTGGCGCAACGAGGGCGGCTCCAGCGTCGGTTACGCGCCATTCAGGACGGCTCGTCAAAAATCCGTTCGACGGCGGCGGCCGCCTGCGCTCCCTCGAGGAGTCTGACCACGCTCGCCAACACGCGGTCCCCGTGCGGGGCGTTCAGCGCCGCCCGGACCATCACCACCACGTCCTCGCGGAGCCGGGTACCGCGCAGGTCGACCGGGCGGTCCAACTGCTCCCCCAGGACGGACGCGAACTGCGCCCGGCCCTGTGGGTCCGCCATGCACGCCAACGTGCTCAACTCTCCGGTGAGGCGCAGGAACAGCGTCACCTTCCGGGAACGACGCGGAGAGCCGAAACGGAGAGCGGAACGGGAGTCCGGCTCTCCGGCCGGGCCGGGGGCGGTGAGGGCCGCGGAGGCGGCGGGTGCGGTGGAGGCTGCAGGTACGGCGGGGGCGGCGGGTGCGGCGAAGGCAGTAGGGGCGGCGGAGGCGGCACTGCCGCCCTCGCCCAGCTCCCGCGCCAACTCGGCCGCCACGCCCCGGCCTTCGAAGAGCTCCACCGTCCACAGCAGCGCACGCACACCGCCGTCCCGCTTCACCGCGGCCCGCGCCATCGTCGCCACGTCCTCCCGCAGCCGGACACCCCGCAGGTCGACACGGCGGCTCAGCTCCTCCCCCAGCACCATCGCGAACTCCGCCCGGCTCCGGGCGTCCTCCATGCACGCCAGTCCGCTCAGCGACTCGGCGATCAGCACCAGTGCGGGGAGCCGCGCGGAGGGAAGGCCGTCGCCCGGCGGAGGCACCGGGGCCACCGGCTCGTGTCCCGGCTCCTGCCCGTGCCCCTGTTCCTGCCGCTGCCCGCGCACCGAGCGCGCGACCACGACCCGGTGCTCCAGCTCGGCCCACATCTGGGGGCGCTGGGTGACCTGGGCCGCCTGCAGTTCGTCGTACACGTAGTCGTAGAGCTCGTGGACGCCGATCACCCCGTCCCCGTCGCGGTCCGCCTCGCCCGAGCGCAGGCCCTTGATGACGGCACCGGTGAACCGGGAGGGCTGCGGCTCCAGTTCGTCGAGTCGATCACCCTCCCAGGCGTATTCGGTGCGGTTGGTCGCGGTGAGCACCGCCCGGCCGTGTCCGGCGAGTTCGTCCCTGAGGTGCACCATCGTGTCGCCCTTGCTGCCCGGCAGGAAGGCGCCGCTGTAGCAGCAGTCCAGGAGCAGGATGATGGACCGTGCCCGGCACCGGCGCATCTGGAGGTGCAGGAACGCGGCGGGAACGGAAGTGGAGGCGAGCAGCCTGTGGTCGGTGTCGGTGGTGGCGAAGTGCAGTTCGCCGTTGTCGTTTTTGACGCCGTGGCAGGAGAGGTGGAGCAGGAGGACGTCATCCCGGCGGCGGTCGAGGAAGAAGAGTTCGACGGCCCGGGTCACCTCGTGGTGACGGCCGTCGACGACCCTGCTGACCTCGAAGTCGCCGATCAGCGGGTCCTCGAGCACCCGGGCCAGGCCGTGCGCGTCCCGGACGGGTGAACGGAGCTGTCTCAGCGCCTGGTTGTCGTAGCGGCCGGTGGCGACGAGCAGGGCGAAGCGGCCTGTGGACACGGTCGCCCCCTCAGCCCTCCGGCCCGGCACCGGGAGCGCCGGAGCTGTCGTCCGCGTCCCGGCCGCCGTCCTCACCCGTCGTGGCGCGGGCGGCCAGGAAGGCCTCGACGAGGCGCTGTTGGTCGGCGGCGGAGACGGCCTCCAGCTCCAGACTGTCCCCGCCCAGCGCGATGCTGACGGTACGCACCGGCCGGTTCTCGATCCAGGTCCGGACGAGACCCAGCACCGATCGGAGCGCGATGGGGGCCAGGGTCACCGCGAGTGCGCCGACGGCGATCGCGTCCGCCGGTTTGGCACCGGCGGGGACGTGACCGGAACGGGCCTGCTCGACCCGCTCGACGTCCAGCTCGAGCAGGCGCTCGCGCAGGTGCCGGGTCAGTTCGTCGAGCTCTTCCTGGTCACTGTCCGGACCTCCGGTCAGTACGAGTTGCATGCGCTCACTGCCGCGGCTCACCGCCACCCCCGTCGCCTGGTGATGCTCCAGCGTACAACGGGGGCCGGGACGTGGCCGGGCGGGGAAAGGACGGAGACGGGACCGGGACAAGGGCGGGACGGGAGCGGGACAAGGGCGAGGGCCGCACCCCGTCGGACGGGATGCGGCCCTCGACTGCCCTGCGATACCGCTTGCTTGCCGATCAGGTCACTTGCTGATCAGGCTGCGCAGCACGTACTGCAGGATGCCGCCGTTGCGGTAGTAGTCCGCCTCGCCGGGGGTGTCGATGCGGACGACCGCGTCGAACTCGACGCCCGTGTCGGTCGTGACCTTCACCGTGCTCGGGATGGTGCCGTTGTTCAGCTCGGTGACGCCGGTGAAGGAGAAGGTCTCCTCGCCGGTGAGGCCGAGCGTCTCGGCGGTGTGGCCCTCCGGGAACTGGAGCGGCAGGACGCCCATGCCGATGAGGTTCGAGCGGTGGATGCGCTCGTACGACTCGGCGATGACGGCCTTGACGCCGAGCAGCGCGGTGCCCTTGGCGGCCCAGTCGCGGGACGAGCCGGAGCCGTACTCCTTGCCCGCCAGGACGACCAGCGGGATGCCCTGGTCGATGTAGTTGCGCGAGGCGTCGTAGATGAACGAGACCGGGGCGTCGGCCTGCGTGAAGTCGCGCGTGTAGCCGCCCTCGGTGCCCGGCGCGATCTGGTTGCGCAGGCGGATGTTGGCGAACGTACCGCGGATCATGACCTCGTGGTTGCCGCGGCGGGAGCCGTAGCTGTTGAAGTCGCGGCGCTCGACGCCGTGCTCCGTGAGGTACTTGCCGGCCGGGGTGTCGGCCTTGATGGCGCCGGCCGGGGAGATGTGGTCGGTGGTGACCGAGTCGCCCAGCTTGGCCAGCACGCGGGCGCCGGCGATGTCCTCGACCGGGGCCGGGTCCATGCCCATGCCCTCGAAGTACGGGGGCTTGCGGACGTAGGTGGACTCGGTGTCCCACTCGAAGGTGTTGCCGGTCGGGATCGGCAGCGCCTGCCACTGGGCGTCGCCGGCGAAGACGTCGGCGTAGGACTTGGTGAACATGTCCTCGCCGATGGTGTTGGCGACGACGTCGTTGACCTCGGCCTCGCTCGGCCAGATGTCCTTGAGGAAGACGGGGTTGCCGTCCTGGTCCAGGCCCAGGGACTCGCGGGTGATGTCCACCTTCATCGAACCGGCGAGGGCGTAGGCCACGACCAGCGGCGGGGACGCCAGGTAGTTCATCTTGACGTCGGGGTTGATCCGGCCCTCGAAGTTGCGGTTGCCGGAGAGGACCGAGGTGACGGCGAGGTCGTGCTCGTTGACCGCCTTGGAGACCTCGTCCGGCAGCGGGCCGGAGTTGCCGATGCAGGTGGTGCAGCCGTAGCCGACCAGGTTGAACCCGACCTTGTCGAGGTACGGGGTCAGGCCCGCCTTGTCGAAGTAGTCGGTGACGACCTTGGAGCCCGGGGCGAGGGTGGTCTTGACCCACGGCTTGCGGGTCAGGCCCTTCTCGACCGCCTTCTTGGCCACCAGGGCGGCGGCGACCATGACGTACGGGTTGGAGGTGTTGGTGCAGGAGGTGATCGCGGCGACGGTGACGTGGCCGTGGTCGAGCTCGTACTCCGTGCCGTCGGCCGCGGTGACCTTCACCTTGTGGCTGGGGGCGCCGTTGGAGATGGCCGGGGCGTCGGAGGCCGGGAAGGACTCCTTGCTGGCCTCGTCGACGTCACCGCCGTCCTTGACGTAGTTGCGTACGTCCTGGGCGAACTGGGCCTTGGCGTCGGCGAGGACGATGCGGTCCTGCGGGCGCTTCGGGCCGGCGATGGAGGGCACGACGGTGGCCAGGTTCAGCTCGAGCTTCTCGGAGAAGTCGGGCTCGGCCTTCGGGTCCAGCCAGAGGCCCTGCTCCTTGGCGTACGCCTCGACGAGCGCGACCTGCTGGTCGCTGCGGCCGGTCAGGCGCAGGTAGTTCAGCGTCTCGTCGTCGATCGGGAAGATCGCGGCGGTGGAGCCGAACTCCGGCGACATGTTGCCGATGGTGGCGCGGTTGGCCAGGCTCGTCGCGGCGACGCCCTCGCCGTAGAACTCGACGAACTTGCCGACGACGCCGTGCTTGCGCAGCATCTCGGTGATGGTCAGCACCAGGTCGGTGGCGGTGGTGCCGGGCTGCAGCTCGCCGGTCAGCTTGAAGCCGACGACGCGCGGGATCAGCATGGAGACCGGCTGGCCGAGCATGGCGGCCTCGGCCTCGATGCCGCCGACGCCCCAGCCGAGGACGCCGAGGCCGTTGACCATGGTGGTGTGCGAGTCGGTGCCGACCAGGGTGTCGGGGTAGGCCTTGCCGTCACGGATCATGACGACGCGGGCCAGGTGCTCGATGTTCACCTGGTGGACGATGCCGGTGCCGGGCGGGACGACCTTGAACTCGTCGAAGGCGGTCTGGCCCCAGCGCAGGAACTGGTAGCGCTCCTTGTTGCGGCCGTACTCCAGGTCGACGTTCTGCTTGAAGGCGTCGTTGGTGCCGAACTTGTCGGCGATGACGGAGTGGTCGATGACCAGCTCGGCCGGCGCCAGCGGGTTGATCTTCGCCGGGTCACCGCCCAGCTCCTTGACGGCCTCGCGCATGGTGGCGAGGTCCACGACGCAGGGGACACCGGTGAAGTCCTGCATGATCACACGGGCCGGGGTGAACTGGATCTCCTCCGACGGCTGGGCCTGGGAGTTCCAGGAGCCGAGCGCGCGGATGTGGTCGGCGGTGATGTTCGCGCCGTCCTCGGTACGGAGCAGGTTCTCCAGCAGCACCTTCAGGCTGTAGGGAAGGCGTGCGGCGCCCTCGACCTTGTCCAGCCGGAAGATCTCGTACGACTCGTCGCCCACCTGCAGCGTGCTGCGGGCGTCGAAGCTGTTCGCCGACACGACAGTCTCCTTCATTGATGTGCGCGTACCATCACACCGCAACCCATGTGCGGCTACCGCCGCGTGGTGCCGCCACTGCGTCTCGACCGATCCGCTGAGGTAAGGCTGAGTTAGGTATCCCTTACCGGGCTGTGGCGACTGCGGTGCACCTCGGCTGATATCTCGATGTCGAGATAACTCTAATACACGACGGCCGCCAGGTCATGCGCGGGCCCGTTCGACCTGTCGCAGCGAAGGTAAGCGATCCTCACCAGAAACAGGTACGGGGCGCCTGTCGAAGCCGATCCGTGGCAAGCAGGGCCGAGTCCCCGCGCCGGGTCCCCGCGCCGAGTTCCCGGCCCGGCCTTCGGAAAGGCCCGCCCCGTGAGCCCGCCCGGGCTCCCCCGCCCCGCCGCGTACAGCTACTCCGGACCCTTCGCCCCGGTGCCCTCCGATGGCGGCTCGCCGAACCGCGCGAGCGTCAGCGACCCGGCCACCGCCACCGCGCAACCCGCGAACGCCAGCCCCTGCAGACCCTCGCGAGGCCGGTCGCCGAGCCATGCCACGCCCACCAGGGCGGGGCCGATCGTCTCGCCGAGCACCATGCCCGCTGTCGCCACCGTGACCGAACCACGCTGGAACGCCGAGGTGAGGAAGAGGAATCCGGTCGCTCCGCCCACCAGCAGCGCGTACGGCGCCGGGCCGATGAGGATTCCGGGGACGGCCAGGGAGTCGATCAGCCGGACGGCGACCTGGACCGTGCCGAACCCCAGACCCGCGCCGAGACCCAGCAGCAGGGCGCGCGGCCCGGCGGGGAGGCGGCCCAGCAGCGCGCCGGAGAGGAGGACCACGACGACGGTGGCCAGCAGCGACCAGCCCAGGGCCGCGGGCGCGGCGCGGTTGCCGGCCGGGCCGGACGCGAGGCCGATCATCGTCAGCCCCGCGCAGACCGCCGCGACCGCGCCCCACTGGGTCCGGCTCAGCCGGATGCCGAGCAGCCGGACGGCGGCCACGGCGGTGACCGCGAGGCTGGCGGCGAGCGCCGAGCCCACCGCGTAGAGCGGGATGGAGCGCAGCGCGACGATCTGGAAGAGGAAACCGATCCCGTCGAGGGCCAGGCCGGCGGCATAGCGCCACTGGCGCAGGGCGCGCGACAGCAGCGCGGGGTCGAGGCCGGAGCCGGTTCCGGGTTCCGCGGCGCGCGCGGCGACGGCCTGCAGGGCGGAGGCCGTTCCGTAGCAGATCGCCGAGGCGAGGGCGCAGATCATCCCGAGGAGCACGGGGGCACTGTAGAGCGGCGCAACTCACCGACAATGCCGTGGAGCGCGCATATGGCCCTTTCAGCTCCTATCGTCACATCCATGGGGCGTGCTCGGCCGGTTCGGCAGGCGGGAAGTGATCGGGGGAGCCGGTCGCGGCGCTGCTACCTGTCGGCGGTCTGGTATCTGCGGGCCGTGACGTTCGTCAACTTCCTGGCCGCGGTCTGGGTCTCGTTCGGCAACGACATCCGGCGGCACAACGACAACGAGTTCTTCACGCCCTACCTGCTGACGGCGGGGTTCTTCTCCGGCTCCGTCTCGCTCTTCCTGGCCGTCACCATGCGGCGTCGCAAGCGCGCGGCATGGATCCTCAATCTCGTGCTCGCCGGTCTGGTTCTGGTCCTGAGCGCCCTGGCGATGGGACTGCCGGTCTACCGGCAGCACGCCCAGAACTGGATCTCGGTGTTCCTCACCGCGCTCTTCGTCGCCGCTCTGCTCGGCGGGCGGCGCGAGTTCCGCGCGAAGGGCGACCGGTCCAACCCGAAGCTGGCGGCTTCGGTCGCCGTGGGGGGATTCCTGGCGTGTTCGCTGCTTGCCGCCGCGCTGGTCACGGTGACCAACACCGACCCGGACGCCGTGCGCTCCACCTTCCTGCAGCGCTGGCACTACGGGGTGCTCCGCATGATCTCCCTCGCCTACGAGGACGTTCACTTCGGGGCCATCACCACTCCCAGGTGGGCCAATGTGCTGATCAACATCATGAGCACGGCGCTGGTCCTGCTGGTCCTGTACGCGGCGTTCCGCTCCCGACGGGCCGTCGACGCCATGACCGGGGAAGACTGGCGAGGTCTGCGCGCGCTGCTGGAGCGGCACGGGGAACGCGACTCCCTGGGGTACTTCGCGCTGCGGCGCGACAAGAGCGTCGTCTGGTCCCCGTCGCGCAAGTCCGCCGTCACCTACCGGGTGGTGAGCGGGGTGTCACTGGCGTCCGGCGACCCGATCGGCGACCCGGAGGCGTGGCCGGGGGCGATCGACCGCTGGCTCGCCCAGGCCCGGGAGCACGGGTGGACCCCGGCCGTGATCGGGGCGAGCGAGGAGGGCGGCACGGTCTACACCCGGCACGGCCTGAACGCCCTGGAACTGGGCGACGAGGCGATTGTCGACCTCGGTGAGTTCACCCTCGAAGGCCGCGCCATGCGCGGTGTGCGCCAGGCTTACCACCGTATCGAGCGGGCGGGTTATGCCGTCCGGGTCCGCCGTCACGAGGACATCCCGCCACAGGAGATGGCCGAGCTGATCCGGCTCGCGGACGACTGGCGCGACGGTGAGACGGAACGCGGCTTCTCCATGGCGCTGGGCCGCCTCGGCGACCCGCAGGACGGCCGCTGCGTGATGGTGCTCTGTTGCGACGGGGAACGTCCGCGCGGCCTGCTCAGCTTCGTGCCCTGGGGCGACGAAGGGCTGTCCCTGGACCTGATGCGCCGGGACCGCGACTCCGAGAACGGCCTCTTCGAATTCATGGTGCTGAAGCTGATCCAGCACGCCGGGGAGTTCGGAATCCGTCAGGTCTCCCTGAACTTCGCGATGTTCCGCTCCGTCTTCGAGCGCGGCTCCCGGCTCGGTGCCGGACCGGTGCTGCGCCTGTGGCGCTCGTTGCTCAGCTTCTTCTCCCGCTGGTGGCAGATCGAGTCGCTGTACCACGCCAACGCCAAGTACCGGCCCATCTGGGAACCGCGGTACCTGCTCTTCGAGAAGAGCGCCGACCTGCTGCGCATCACCGTGGCGAGCGCCCGCGCCGAGGGTTTCCTCGAAGCACCGGGGCTGCCGAAATGGCTCAACCGGCAGCGCATGAGGAGTACGGACCCCGGGCCGTAGCCGGTCCCGGGCCCCGAATGCCGGTTTCGGGCCGACGCGACGGGGATTCGGGGTGTGTATCCGGTGCCGTGGTGCCACGCTGACCTGGTGATCAGCGAACGTGTCCCGCGGGCGGACGAGGGAGACGTCCCCCAGGCCCCGCCGGCACTCGGTCTGTTCCGGTCGGACACCGGGCCCGGTTCCCCGCACTGCGGGAGGACGACCCTCGCTCTGCGCCGCGCGGCGCACGCTTCCCTTCCGCGCCCACGGGGGACCGAGCGGCTGCCGTCGGGCCGTGCGCAGCGGTCGCCCAAAGCCCCCGGCCCGTCGCACAGCGGCCTTCGGGGAACCGCCCGGTGAGAACCGCGGCCATCCTCGTACGCCGGGAGTGGGGCCTGATGTGGGCGGCCGTACGCGCCGGGCTCGCCGGCCGAGGGTGGCGGGCGATTCCACTGACGCTCACCGCTCTCTGCCTCATCGTCCTCTTCCAGGTGGCGCAGCAGCCGCGGAACCGGTACTGGGGCCACGGGCTCGTTCAGGACATCGGCTTCGTACGGGCGGCCGACCCCTGGTGGCTCGAGCTGGCGCGTATCCCCCTGTCGCTGTTCGTACCGGCCGCGGACCTACCGGTGTGGGGCGCGCTGGCACAGGTACTGCTGGTCTTCGGGATCGCGGAGATCACGCTGGGACGGCGACGGACGCTGCTCATCGCCTACGTCTGCACGCTGGCCGGCGTCCTGTACGCCCGGATCGGCATCGCGATCGGCCCGGACGGGGCGCTCGGGTTTCCGGCAGCCGACGCCCAGGCCGTCGACACCGGCCCGTCGGGCGCGGTGGTCGGCCTCGCGATCTGCCTCTGCCTGCGCTTCCGCGCCTGGTTCACCGGGACCCTGGTCATCGTGGCCATGGTCGTCGAGGCGGTCGTCAAGCCCGATCTCGCGGGCAAGGAGCACCTGGTGGCGATCGTGGCAGCGTTGGCGGTGTCCGCGCTCTCGGAGTTCTCGGCGCTGCGGCGTCGGCGCCTGTCCGCCGGCGGTGGGGACGGCGACGCGGGCCGGTCCGGGGCGCCACCGGCCGGGACCTGAGTCCCCTGCCGGACGAACCGCGAGCCCTACGCCTGTCGGGACTCCGTTCGGAGCAAGTTCTGCCGTGCCGGAGTGCTCGGGCAGGTGCCGGGAAAGGGAGAAGGGGGTCAGCGGGATGCGCCAGAACGACTGCGCGTCCCGTCCTCACCGGAGCGAGGTTGCGTGTCAGATGCCGGCGTCCGCCACGCCTGAGGTGTTATCGAAGCCGGGTCTCCGGCGAGACATCGGGCTGATCGGCCTCATCTGGACCTCCGTGGGGTCCATCATCGGCTCCGGCTGGCTGTTCGGCGCGTTGTTCGCCGCGCAGGCGGCCGGGACCGCCGCCCTTGTCTCCTGGGGGATCGGGGCACTGGCGATCACTGTTCTGGCGTTCGTCCACGCGGAACTGGGGGCCATGTATCCGGTCGCGGGAGGCACCGCGCGCTTCCCGCACTACGCCTTCGGCAGCGTGGCCGGGGCCTCCTTCGGCTGGTTCTCCTGGCTGCAGGCCGTCGCTACGGCCCCGATCGAGGTCATGGCGTCGCTGAACTACCTCAGCGTCCACGCCGACTGGGTACAGACGGGGGAGAACCAGCTGACTGCCGCCGGGTACGGGCTGGCCGTCGCCTTCATGGCCTTCTTCGTCCTCGTCAACTTCTTCGGCATCCGCTGGCTCGCCCACACCAACAGCCTGGCCACCTGGTGGAAGATCGCCGTCCCCGTGCTCACCATCGTCGTCCTGGCGGGGACCACCTTCCACGGGAGTAATTTCGGCCACCAGGGCTTCGCCCCGTTCGGCGTCCAGGGTGTGCTCTCCGCCGTCAGTACCGGCGGGATCATCTTCGCGCTCCTCGGCTTCGAACAGGCGGACCAACTGGCGGGGGAGAGCCGCAACCCGGCACGGGACATCCCACGGGCGGTGATCGGCTCGATCGTCCTCGGCGCCCTCCTCTACCTGGCACTCCAGGTGGTCTTCATCGGGGCCCTGCCACAGAGCGCCTTCGTCCACGGCTGGGCCGATCTGTCCTTCACCGACAAGGCGGGGCCGTTCGCCGGACTGGCTCTGTCCGCCGGGCTGGGCTGGCTCGCCGCGCTGATCTACATCGACGCGGTCGTCTCACCGACCGGCACGGGCCTGATCTACAGCACCGCCGCCTCCCGGGTGTCGTACGGTCTCTCCCGCAACGGTTATGTGCCCGCGGTCTTCGAACGGACCACCGCGCGCGGGGTTCCCTGGTTCGGTCTGCTCTTCGCCTTCGCCGTCGGGCTCATCGTCTTCCTGCCGTTCCCCACCTGGCAGAAGCTGGTCGGCTTCGTCACCTCCGCCAGCGTGCTGATGTACGCGGGCGCGCCGCTCGCCTTCGGGTGTCTGCGCAGGCAGGACCCGGGCCGGCGCCGTCCGTACCGCCTTGCGGGCGGCATGTTCTGGGCGCCCGTCGCCTTCATCGTGTCCAACCTGATCATCTACTGGGCGGGCTGGGACACCCTGTGGCGGCTCGGTCTGGCGATCGTGCTCGGCTATGTGCTGCTGGGCGCCTCGGCGCTGCTCGGGCAGGATCCGAGGGTCCCGCACCTGGACTGGCGCTCCGCGCAGTGGCTGCCGGCGTATCTGGTGGGCCTGGGCCTGATCTCCTGGCAAGGTGGCTACTGCAGCGGCGGGCCTGCCTCGTCGGTGTCCTGCGGCGCGACCGGAGCCCTGCCCTTGTGGTGGGACATGGCGATCATCGCGGTGTTCAGTCTGCTGATCTACTTCTGGGCGCAGTCGGTCCGTCTCCCCGACGAGGAGAGCCAGGAGTACATCGGGTCGGTCGAGGCACTGCCCGGCCGCTGACCCGAGGCCGCGGACGGCCCCGGCATCCCCGTGCGGGTGTGCCCCGCGTGGCCGTCGGCCCTGCCCGGCTCTTCGCCGCGCCCTGGCCTACAGCCCTTCCCGTGTCCTTGGGGATGGTGCGGGAAGCGGAAGTACGGTCACACGCAGTGGGAGATCGCCTCGACCGGGTACCGGTGGCCCTGGTACGACGGCGACGCGGACGACCCGAGCGAACCCCTCCCGGCACGACCGACCACAAGGTCGTCCCACGCCGGTCAGCCGACGTGGCAATGCCCGGTGGAGGCGCTGCTGATTCCCGGTGGACCGGGCCGGCCGCTGTCGACGGTGCGGTGGGGTGCGGTCAGCGGAAGACGCCGGTGTGGCCGAGCGAGTAGCGGCCGGGCTGCGGGTAGACGGCCAGCCCGTGAGGTCCGCTGCCGACCGGGATCCTGGCCAGCTGCTTGCCGCTGGTGGTGTCGATCGCGTACACCTCGGCGTCGTAACGCCCGGACAGCCACAGCACCTTGCCGTCCGCGGACACTCCGCCCATGTCGGGGCTGCCGCCGTCGGGCAGGTGCCACTTCTCGGTCAGCTTGTCGGCTGCGAAGTCGAAGACGGAGACCGATCCCTCGCCCCGGTTGGTGATGTACATCTGCCTGGAGTCGCGGCTGATGTAGAGCCCGTGGCAGCCCTTGCCGGTGGGCAGCAGTTTCGGGGTGGTGAACTTCTCGGCGTCGAGCACCCACACGCCGTGCGCCATCATGTCGGCGATGTAGAAGGTCTTGCCGTCCGGCGAGAGTTTGACGTCCTGCGGCATCGCGCCCTGCATCGGCAGCTTCTGCTGCCCTACGACCTTCATCTTCTCCGTGTCGACCTTGAGGAGTTCGCCGGAGAACTCGCAGGAGACGATGAAGTACCGTCCGTCCGCCGTGAAGTCGGCGTGGTTGACGCCCGCGCAGCTCACCGGGACGGCCTTGGCCCGGTCCATGGTCTTCGGGTCACGGAAGACCAGTTCACGGTCCATCGAGGCCATGACGACGGCGTACTTGCCGTTCGGGGTGAAGTAGAGGTTGTACGGGTCGGAGACCTTCACGGTGCGGCCGGTCTTCCCGGTGGCCGGGTCGATGGCCGTGAGGCTGTCGCCGAGGTCGTTGTTGACCCAGAGGGTCTTCATGTCCCAGGACGGGACGACATGCTGCGGCTGGTTGCCGACGGGGATGGTCTCGATGACCTTGTACGTCGACGGGTCGATCACCGACACCGTGTGGGAGCCGGTGTTGGGGACGTACACCCGGGACGGGAAGTCCTTGACCGCCGGTGCGAGCTTTCCCGCCCGGTCGGCCGCGTAGATGTCCTTCGGGTCGAGCACGGGCGGCATCCCGGGCAGTCCCGGCGAGGGCTCGGCCCGCCCGGGCTCGGTCGGCGCCGCGGCCTCGGTGCGGGACTGCGCGGGCCGGCCTTCGCCGCCGGCGCAGGCGGTCAGCGCGGCGACGAGCACGCCCGCGAGCAGGGCGGCGGCGGTGATGGTGGCGGTGGTGGTGGTGGTGGTGGTGGTGGTGGTGGTGGTGCGCGAGGAGGGAAGCATCAGGTCAACAGCTCCGTGGTCGTCACCGCGTGCAGTCGGCGCCGGCTGATTTCGGTGAGCAGGAGGGGCAGTGCGGCAACCGTGTCCGGGTAGCCGAAGTGCAGGCTGACCACGGACCCGTTACGCAGTTCGCCGGCGACCTTGCGGGTGACGGCGGCGACGCCCGGAGAGGTGAAGTCGAGGGAGTCCACGTCGTAGGAGAGGACGTGCGGGTAGCCGGCCCGGCCGGCGAGGCGCTGGACGAGCGGGGTGGCGTACCGGGTGCGCGACGGGCGGAACCAGGTGCCGATGGAGCCGGTGAGGCGGCGCAGGCGTTCGGCACAGCCGGTGATCTCGGCGTACGCCTGCGTCTCGTCCATCGTGGAGATGTCGAGGTGGCTCTGGGTGTGGTTGCCGAGGTCGTGGCCGCCGTCGAGGATCCGGCGGGCCATGGCGGGGTGGTCGTCGAGCCAGCTGCCGACGGCCAGGACGGTGAGCCGGGCTCCGGTCCGTTCGGCTTCGGCGAGGACGGTGCGGGCGAGGGCGGGGTCGCCCTGGCCGTGGAAGGTGAGGGCGACGCGGGCGCGGTCGCGGGGGCCGTACTCGATCTGGACCGGGCGGCCGGGGAAGCGGTGGGGAGCCGGTGCGGGGCGTACGGCGCCCGGGACCTCCCGCGCGTGGGGAGGCGGGTCATCGTGGGCAGGGGGAGCATGAGCGGTGCCACGGTCGTCCGTACAGCCTGCGGTGAGTGCGCCTGCCAGGAACGCCCCGGCGCCCGAGCGCAGGGCGCTGCGGCGGTGCACCGGTGTCTCGCGACCGTTCATGTGCACACCGTAAGGCGGAATGATCGGAATGTACGCATTGAAGCTTTCACTACAGGGTCAGTGAAACATCCCATGAGACCCATGGTTACGTACCGAAAACCAGGTAGGCGACACGCCGCGCCTAAGATTCATTTCCCATGCGGGGATGAATGGAAATAATTGCCAGCTTTGCCGCTTTGGCGTAGGGGTCCCCCATTTGCCCTAGTCGGTGGCACGACCCCTGGTGGCTCGAGCTGGCGCGTACCCCCCTGTCGCTGTTCCTGCCGGCCGCCGACCTACCGGTGTGGGGCGCACTGAGCCTTTCCCAGTAATGGATCGTGTCGTTGTGTGATCGTTCAGATGGTGCGGTC
>NZ_JBHSPC010000002.1:0-19028 GCF_042656345.1 Streptomyces incanus | reverse complement strand
CCATCACCGCCGAGGGGCTACCCCGCCATACCCATCTGACCGTTGAGTTTTCCGGTCAGGTGTGACGGACGAGGGGAAGTCAACTCGCCCGTTTTGGGGCGGTCGTGGTGCTTAAGTCCGTACGGAAATCGTTAACGATCAAGAGGAACGGCTTGGAATACGAGCCCTACGTCTATTAACGTTCGATAACGCAGCGCGGTCGTCCCAGCCGTCACACGAGTCGGCTCCGTGCGCACGCGCCGAATCCCGCAAGGGAACCGGGGAACCAACATCTTGGGGTGAATCGTGTGGATGCCTCCGTGGAGACACGGACGGTATACGCGCGTAGGAGACCTTCCTGCTCCGAACCCGTCAGCTAACCCGGTAGGCGATAAGGAAGGAAAGGAGTGCGCCCCACGTGGCGTCGAACCGGCCTGCCCCTGAGGCCCCCTTCATGCCGAGCCAGCCCGACAGCGAGTCCTTCGGCTACGGCAGCATCCGCACCGACGAGGGCCCCTTCGAGGAGTGGAACCCCACTGCGGAGTCCCTGCGCCCCGTACGCGGCCGGCACCGCGTCGGCAAGCAGCGCGGCGGTGGCCTCGCCCGTAGCTCCACCGTCCTGGGCGTCGGTGTCATAGCCGCCGTCGCCGGTGGCGGTATGGCCAGCGCCCAGACCGGCAAGCCGCCGGTCTCGATCTCGATGCCGGACCTTCCCTCCGTCGGTTCCCTCATCTCCGACGAGGAAACCCCCCAGGGCTCCGCCACCCCGCTCAGCAGCATCGGCACGGTCGCCGACGAGGCCGAGCAGGGCAGCACCTCCGACGCCGGCGAGGTGCTGCGCGCCCGGATCATGGCCCAGGTCGAGCAGCAGCAGAGCCAGGCCGAGGACCAGGCCGCCGCCGAGGCCGTCGCCAAGGCGGAGAAGGAGGCCAAGGACCAGGCCGCCGCCGCCAAGAAGGAGGCGGAGGAGGAGGCCGCCGCCGCCAAGAAGGAGGCGGAGGAGGAGGCCGCGAAGAAGGCCGAGGCCGAGCGTCTGGCCGAACTGGCCAAGCAGTACACGCTGCCGACCTCCTCGTACACCATCTCCTCGACCTTCGGTCAGGCCGGCGCCTACTGGTCCTCCGGCCAGCACACGGGCCTGGACCTCGCCGCCCCCACCGGCACCCTGCTCAAGGCCGTCCACACCGGCACGATCACCTCCGCCGGCTGGGACGGCTCCTACGGCTACAAGACCGTGCTGACCCTCGATGACGGCACCGAGATCTGGTATGCCCACCAGTCCTCCATCAACGTCAGCGTCGGCCAGCAGGTCAACACCGGTGACGTGATCGGCCGCGTCGGCGCCACCGGCAACGTGACCGGCGCCCATCTCCACATGGAGGTGCACCCGGCCGGTTCTGCCTCGGGCATCGACCCGATGGCCTGGATGCAGTCGAAGGGCCTCACCGTCTGAGACCCCGGCCCCGGCCGGTCTTCGCGCGCTCTCGCAGCCACAGCCCCGGCAGTCCTGACGACGACCCCCCCGACGTCAGGGCTGCCGGTCCGGCGTTTCAGGGGCGGTACGCGTACGGGTTCGGCCCGGACGCCGGGTGCGCGGAGTACGTGGGGTGCGCGGAGTACGTGGGGTGCGCGGAGTACGTGGGGTTCATGGCGCCGTACGGGCCGTACCCCCCGTACGCTCCGGGTAAGTCGTACGCGCCGTGCACCGGCCAGGGCGGGGCGTACGGTGCGGTGACTCGGGCCGCGTGGTCCAGGGCCGGGCGGGCCGTGTCGCGGCGCTGCCACAGCTCTCGTAGCAGCTCGTGCTCCCGTGCGGCGAAGTCCGTACCCGCGTGGCCGCGGCGCCCTCGGTGCCGCAGGAACGCCAGCGACGTCGCGTACGCCCCGTACTGCGCCACCGCGCGGGCCGCGGCCCGGCCGCCGTGCTGGCGCGCGTACCGCCGGGCGACGCGCCGGGCCCGCATCGAGCCGAGCGCGTAGGGCTGGGCCGGGGTCAGCCAGCCGGCCCTGACGTACGCGGGCAGCTCCTCCCGTACGGTCCGCAGCTCGCGCTGCCGGGTCCACACCACCAGCCACGTCAGCAGGCCGAACGACGGCAGCATGAACGCCGCGTACACGGCGAAGAAGCCGTACTCGCCGAGGGTCGAGGAGACGTTCCACAGCGCGTGCATGCTCATCGCGAGCAGCAGGCCACCGAGCGGGAGCAGGAAGCGCACCGGGCGCCGCCGCCCGGTGGCGAGCGCGGCCGTCCCGAAGCCGATGCCGGTGAGGACCGTGAAGAGCGGGTGCGCGAACGGCGACATGACGACGCGGACGAAGAACGTCGCCGCGGTGACGGAGGAGACGCCGCTGCCGCCGGTGAGCTGGTCGGTGCCGAAGGCGGTGCCGAGGTAGAGGATGTTCTCGGTGAAGGCGAAACCGGTGGCGGTGACCCCGGCTATCACCACGCCGTCGAGGAGGGTGGCGAAGTCGCGTCTGCGGAACAGGAAGACCAGCAGGACGGCGGCGGCCTTCGCGGACTCCTCCACGACCGGGGCTATCACGGTCGCGCCGAGCGTGTTCGCGCGGGACGGGTCGGCGGTCTCCGTCGCTATCCACTGGGTGGCGAAGCTGTTGGCGACGATCGCCATGAGCGCGGCGGCGCCGGCGCCCCAGGCGAACGAGAAGACGAGGTTGCGCCACGGGCCGGGCGCGACCCGGTCCAGCCAGCGGAACGCGGTGACCAGCAGCGGCACCGGCAGGACGGCGAGGCAGAGGCCGACCAGGAAGCCCTCCGTGCCGGTCTGCTCGCGGACCAGGCCCAGGATGACCAGACCCGAGAGCGCGAGGAGGGCTGTCAGCGCCCCGTGGCGCACCCGGGGCCGCTGCCACCAGTGCGCGTGCCGCAGGGCGGGCCCGTCGGCCGGCCCGGTGGGACCGGGGGCCGCGCCGGGCTGTGTCGGGTGCGGACGGCTGATGGCCACGACATTGACCCTAACGAGGGAGCGGTGCTGCCCGCAGGAACACCAGGTGGGCTCAGGCGCCGGCGCCGGCGGCGTCCCGGTCCTCGGGCCGGGTGTCGGCCCGGGTGTCGGGCCGGTCGTCGTGGTGCACGCGGCGGAAGAGCAGGTCGTTCACCACATGGCCCTTGTCCAGTCCTTGTCCCTCGAAACGGGTCAGCGGCCGGAACTGCGGGCGCGGTGCGAAACCGCCGTCCGCCACGGTGTTCTCGAAGCCGGGGTGCGCGGTCAGCACCTCGAGCATCTGCTGGGCGTACGGCTCCCAGTCGGTGGCGCAGTGCACGGTCGCGCCCGGGGCGAGGCGGGCCGCGGCGAGGTCGAGGAAGGCCGGCTGGATCAGCCGGCGCTTGTGGTGCCGCTTCTTCGGCCAGGGGTCGGGGAAGTAGACGCGCAGCCCGCCCAGCGCGTCGGGGGTGAGCATCTCGCGCAGCAGGATGATCGCGTCGCCGTTGCCGACGCGGACGTTGTCCAGGCCGTGCTGGTCGGCGAGGCCGAGCAGATGACCCTGGCCGGGGGTGTGCACGTCCACGGCGAGGATGTTGGTGCCGGGGTCGGCGGCGGCCATGCGCGCGGTGGCCTCGCCCATGCCGAAGCCGATCTCGAGGACGACCGGGCGGTCGTTGCCGAAGAAATCGGCGAGGTCGAGACGCTGCCGGCCGTCGACGTCGAAGCCCCACCGGGGCCACAGCCGCTGCAACGCGTCCGCCTGCCCGGCGGTGACCCGGCTCCGGCGTGGTTGGAAACTCCGGATCCGCCGCTCGAAGTGCGACCCGGCGGGATCGGCCTTCGGGCCGTCCGGGAAGCGGGGCTCCCCCTTCTCCCGGGTATGGCGGACCGAGGTCCCGGGCGGGTACTCGGGGTGCCGGGCGTGTGCTCCGGGAATGCTCATCGGAGACCTCCGGAGACGCTCCCGGCTTCAGCCGGGTGGAGAGTCGAACCCTTGCGGTACGGGCGGTACGGGGCGAGGAACGGGGTTTTGCCCCAGAGGCGAGAGACCTTCCGCACGGCTGGGTAAGCCGACTGCCGTGCGTCGCGAGAACCAAGCACGTGCAACTCCTTTGTCCTGACGGGCAACCGGGCAGGTTTCGTCCCGGCTGGTGTCGAGAGCGTCAGACGTGTTCGCTCGCTGAGCGAACGAGCTGCTTGAGCCAGGAATCCCCTTGCTTCGGCCGGGGGAGGGTTCAAGGAGTCGGACACAGTACTGTCGATTTTACGAGGGGCGCGGCAGGTGGTCGCCGTGTCCTTCACTCTTTCCGTTCATCGCCCCGGCTTCGCCAGCTCCGCCAAGGCCCGCCGCGCGACCTCCCGGCCGATGGGCAGGGACGCCGTCGCCGCGGGCGAGGGGGCGTTCAGGACGTGGACCGCGCGGGGCGTCTCCTGGATCAGGAAGTCGTCGGCGAGCGTGCCGTCGCGCAGCACCGCCTGGGCCCGTACGCCCGCTGGGGCCGGGACCAGGTCGGCCTCCCGGACCGCGGGCACGAGCCGGCGGACCGCCTCGGTGAAGGCCCGCCGCGACAGGGAACGGTGCAGCTCGCCGGTGCCGTGCCGCCAGTGGCGGCGGGCCAGGTGCCGGGAGCCCGGCCAGGCCAGCGTGGCGGCCAGCTCGCGCGGGCGGACCGTACGCCAGTCGTAGCCCTCGCGCGCCAGTGCCGGTACGGCGTTGGGCCCGACGTGGACGCCCCCGCCGATGCCGCGCGTGAGGTGGACTCCGAGGAACGGGAACGCCGGGTCGGGCACCGGGTAGACCAGGCCGCGGACCAGCTCCGGGCGGGCCAGCTCGTAGTACTCGCCGCGGAACGGCACGATGCGCATGCCGGGATCGTCGCCGGTGAGGCGGGCGATCTCGTCGCAGTACAGACCCGCGCAGTTCACCAGCATCCGGCCGCGCACGACGTCCCCGGCGGCGGTCAGGGCGGCCACGCCCAGGTCCGGGTGGCGGTCGACCCGGGTGACCCGCGCGCCGTAGCGGATCTCCGCGCCGGACGCGGCCGCCAGCCGGCGGGCCACCGCCGCGTAGTCGCAGACGCCGGTGGTGCCGACGTGGATGGCGGCCAGGCCCTCGACCTCCGGCTCGTACTCGGCGATCTGCGCGGCGCCCAGTTCGCGGACCGTCAGACCGTTCTCCCGGCCGCGCTGGACCAGGGTGTGCAGGCGGGGCAACTCGTCCCGGCCGGTGGCGACGATCAGCTTGCCCGTCACCGCGTGCGGGATGTCGTACTCCGCGCAGAACTTGACCATTTCGGCCGCGCCCCGCACCGCGTACCGCGCCTTCAGGGAGCCGGGGCGGTAGTAGATGCCGCTGTGGATGACGCCGCTGTTGCGGCCCGTCTGGTGCCGGGCGGGGCCGGGCTCCTTCTCCAGCACCGTGACCCGCGTGCCCGGCGCCGCGCGGGTGATCGCGTACGCCGTCGACAGGCCGACGATGCCGCCGCCGATCACCAGCACGTCGCAGTCGTACGCCCGCCGCGCCACCCGCACCACCTCCAGGTCCCGATAGTGCACTGCGCCACTGACAACGCCCGTAAACCCCGGAAAACCCGGAAGCGGCGAGGACCTGCCGGCCTCTGCCGGGTGCGGCCGGCGAGGGCGGTGGTCCGGGGCGGCCCGGATCAGGCCGAGGGCGTGGGCATCAGGCGGGAGTCATCAGCAGGGGCCGGGCGCGCTCGCGCAGCTCGACCACGCGGGGTTCGTCGCCGTAGGGCTCCAGACGGTGCAGGAGGTCCCTGACGTACTCCGTGGTGCGCGCGGACGAGATGCGGCCGGCCACCTCCACCGCGCGCACCCCCTGCTCGCAGGCGGCGTCCAGGTTGCCCGACTCCAGCTCGGCGACCGCCGAGACGACGAGCCGCAGCCCGTGCGAGCGGACGAACTCCTCCGTCGGCCGCGACAGCGCCTGCTCGGTGAAGCGGCGGACCTGGCGGGGCGCCTTCAGGTCGCGGTAGCACTCGGCGGCGTCGGCGGCGAAGCGGTCGTAGGAGTAGAAGCCCAGCCAGACCGGGTCGCTGTCACCGGGGCGGGAACGTTCCAGCCAGCCCTCGGCCGCCCTCAGGGCCGCGCCGGCCGCCGGGGCGTCACCCGCGCGTGCGTGCGCGCGTGCCTCCACGAGCCGGAAGAAACTCATGGTGCGGGCCGTGGCCAGGCCGCGGTTGCGCTCCAGCGCGGCCTGGGCCAGGTCGACGCCCTCGTCACCGAAGCCGCGGTAGGTGGCCTGGAGGGACATGGAGGCCAGTACGTATCCCCCCAGGGGGACGTCGGCCGCCGCGCGGGCCAGGCGCAGGGCCTGGATGTAGTAGCGCTGGGCGGCCTCCTGCTGGCCGGTGTCGAAGGCCATCCAGCCGGCGAGCCGGGTGAGTTCGGCCGACGCGCCGAACAGGGAACGGCCCACGTCGTCGGCGTAGGAGCCCAGCAGCAGGGGCGCCGCCTCGACCCGCAGGCACTCGGGGACCATCGACGAGCGCCAGTCGCCGCCTCCGTACTTGGAGTCCCAGCGGCGCGCGTCCTCGGCGGCCTCGCGCAGCTTGCGCACATCGCTGTGGCCGACTCTGGCCGGTGCGGCGGAGCCCTCCGCGGGGCTCACCTCGCGTGCGACCGAGCTGTCGGCCGGGGTTATCAGCCAGCGTGAGGCAGGCGTTGCATATGCGCTCACTGCGAACGATCCGGCGAGCGACTGCCAGATGCCGCCGGACCCCGCGCGGCGGCCGGCCAGGTCCAGCCGGTACAGCTCGGTGGCGGACTTCACCGCCTGTCCGACGTCCCGGGGGAAGGCCAGGCCCACTTCGGGCGCGGGATCCGCGTCCGCCAGGCCGATCTCGTGGAGCGGCACCGGGCGGCCGAGCTTCTGGCCGATGGCGGCGGCGATCAGATGGGGCGCCGCGCCCTGCGGCACCATGCCCTTCGACACCCAGCGCGCCACCGACGTCTTGTCGTAGCGCAAGGTCAACCCGCGTTGGGCGCCAAGGTCGTTGACGCGCCGCGCGAGGCCCGCGTTGGAGATACCCGCGAGGGCGAGAACAGTTCCGAGCTTTTCGTTCGGCCCGCGTAGCTCCCTGGACATGCGCCACCCCTCGACACAGACGGCTGCCGCTCTGGCATAACCGCGCGGCATTCGTAAACCCAGCGTAGTTCGCCGGATCCCAAGCGTTAAGGGGCATTCTTCCGGATGGCGGGATTGTGGTCCGTACTGAAGTACGGGTCCGATACGCGCAGTTGCGGCATGCTCCCGGCGTGTGGCCGTGCGCCCGTGCGTGCGCTCTACTCCGGCCATGGCGGGGGCGGTTCCATGGTCCCTGCGTGGGTCGGCCCGCTGTACTGGATCCAGTGGGCTGGGGGACACCGCCGCCTTCATCCCCGCGGGTGGCGGAACGGTCCGGGAGGCGCACTCCGTCTCCCGGACCGCACGACTTTCCGGCAGTGCGCAGAGCCTGTACGGAGCGTGTTCGAGGTGATCCTCACCTCTCCGAATTGGCCGAAAATCGACCCCACTCTTTCAGGGCTATCAGCCCGTCTACCATGGCAGTTGAGGGCGCGTTAGTGGTTCTTGGGGCGCGCTGGGGGGCGCATTCACGTCGCAGCGGTGCAGGTGGGTGCGTGGTCGCGAGCGGACGATCTCCTTGCCTCGGGCGGGTGTTCGGATCGGGGTAGGAGTATCCGCCGGGGCGCATCCGACGGAGCACATGCGGTACCGGCGCCCCTCCTGAGCGCCTCCTTCATGGCAGCATGGGTGAACCGGTGCGTGCGGTGCGCCGGTTGTCCACAGCCTGTGGAGGCGTCGATGCGGTGGTTGGTGGGATGGAGCAGCGCCGCCGCGGGCGCCCTGGCGTACGGCTCCGCCGGCGCCACCGGCTCCGACGGCGAGACACTGCAACCGGTGGGTTCCCACCCGTTGTGGGGCGACCCCGATCCGCTGTGGGCGGTCGGCGACTGGCGGCCCGACGAGGTGCGGGTGGTGACCGCCGACGCCGAGACCCGGATCGCCGTCCTCGGCACCTGCGGCGCCTCCGACGAACAGCTGCGCGTCGCCCTGTTCGCCGCGCGCGGCGGCGCGCTGCGCCATCTGACCGCCTGGCCGGGCAGCTACACCGCCGTCGTACAGGTCGGCCGCCGGGTCACCGTCTGCGGCGACCTCGCGGGCGCCCGGCCGGTGTTCCACACCCCCTGGGAGGGCGGCACCGCGTACGCCACCGCCGCGCTGCCGCTCGCCGACCTCGTCGAGGCCAACCTCGACTTCGGTCACCTCGCCGCGCTCCTGGCCGCCCCCGATGTGCCGGCCGCGCTCCAGGACTCCACTCCGTACGACGGCGTGAAGCGCGTTCCGCCGGGGCATGCGCTGATCCTCCGCGCCGGGGCACGGGAGATCGCCGGGTACGAGCCCGTCGCCTCGCTCGCCGTCGCCGCGCCGCCCGCCGACCCGGACCGCGCGGTGGACGCCGTCCGGGACGCGCTGGTCGAGGCCGTACGCACCCGGCTCGCCGCGCCCCGGCACGTCCCCGGCGCCGATATCGATCCCGGCCCGGTGCCGGGCATGGGCCCCGCCGAACGGCGCGCGGCGCGCGGGATGCCGGTGCCCGGGATCGGGGCCGACCTCTCCGGCGGGCCCGCCTCCGGGACGCTGGCGCTGCTCGCCGCCGGGCTGCCGGGCATGCCGGGGACCGTGCTGGGGCACGGCACGGGCGCGGGCGAGCGGCTGCTCGCCGTCACGTTCAACGATCTCGCGGGGGGCCCGACCGGCGCGGGGAGCGGTCCGGCCGGCGGGCCGCCCGGCGGCCGGGAGGACGAACTCGCGCGCGCCGGGGCGCTGGCCGCCAACCCCCGGCTGCACCACGTGGTCGTCCCCGGCGGCGAGGACACCCTGCCGTACGCCGACCTCGACGGGCCGCTCACGGACGAGCCGGCCCCCTCCCTGGTCACCGTCGCCCGGCACCGGGCACGGCTGGCCGCAGGTAGTGCCGACCACTTCACGGGGTACGGGGCCCGGCAGGTGCTCGACGCGCATCCCGCGCGCCTCGCCGACCTCCTCATGGACCGCAAGCGGCGCCATCTCGTAGGGCCCGTCGCCGCGCTGGCGAAAGCCGACGGGTCCGTGCTGGTGCCCGCGCGCGTGTACGCCGCGGCCCGGCGCCTGTCCCGTACGCCGTACCGCACGGGTCTCGAGACCCTCGCGGAGCAGTTGCTCCGCCACCAGCTGGACGACGGGACTCCCTGGGGTGCGGCGGACGCCTCGCTGGCCGCGCTGACCTGGGGAAGACCCGGTCCGGCGGCGCGCTGGCTGACCGGAGAGGCGCTCGCTGAAGTATCGGTTCGCCTCCAGGCGTCCACCCGCCGGTCCGACGTGGGGCCGGGGCAGCGGCCCGGCGACTTCCGCGCGCGTGCGGCACTGGCCCGGCACGCCGCCGATGTACGGGTGCTGGAGCAGGCCGCCGAGATCCGCTTCCAGCGGTTGCACACACCGTTCCTCGACAACCAGGTCGTCCGCGCGTGCCGGGGGCTGCCCGAGGCGCTGCGGGTGAAGCCGGGGGCGCGGGCCTCCGTACTGCGGGCCGTGCTGGAAGGCGCGGGCGTACGGGACCTGCCCGCCGGGTGGGGCGCGCCGACCCAGGCGAACACCGCCGCCGCGGCGCGGATCGGGCTGCGGGTCGCCGCGGGCACGCTGATGACGCTGTTCGACACGCCGCTGCTCGCGGAGGCGGGACTGGTCGAGGCCCGCGTGGTGCGCAAGGCGCTGCGGGCCGCGGCGGAGGGGGAGCCGCTGCCGCTGGACGGGCTCGCGGACCTGGTCGCGCTGGAGCTGTGGCTGCGGCGATTGCTGGCACGGCGGGGGACGTGCTGGACGGGGACGCCCGGGCGGCAGCGGGCGGTGCCCGGGGGGATCGCCCCGCAGCGGGGGGCGTTGGCCCGGGGGGTCTGAGAGGGCCTACGGCGTTTCAACGGGTTCGGGCTCGGTGCGGTGGTTGGACCCGTGTCGGTTGGTGGTCCCGCGGCGGTTGCCGGGGCCGCGCCGGTTGCCGGGGGCGTGCGTGTGCGGTCGAACGCCGAGCGCCGTGTTCTTCGTCCGCCGTCGGGGCCTACGTGCAGGTGAAGCGGGACTCGGCCCAGTCGGCCAGGGCCAGGTGGTCGAAGTGGCTGCGAGGTTCCACCACCAGGCGTACGGTCTTGCGGCCCGTCAGGTCCACGTGGACCTGGACGGCTCGGTCGCCGCCCTTGATCGGCCCGGAGTTCCACAGGGGGACGCCGTCCGCGTGGACGGAGAAGGTGACCTTGCCCAGCTTCATCGTCAGGTCGTCCACGCGGACCATCGCGTCGTAGGCGGCGCACGGGCGGTTCAGGTCGATGGTGACGGAGGAACGGCCGTGGACCGTCACGCCCGGGGAGTGGCTCCGGGGGGCGACGGACAGGGCCGAGCGCTGCCAGACCCAGCTGCTCTCGCCGATACGCATTTCGGGAGCGTCGCCGTCGCCGCTGATGTCGTAGGCGAGCTCGCTCCACTGGTGGGCCTTCGGGGCGGGCGGAGGCGGAGGCGGTGGAGCCGGTGTGGGGGTCGGGGTCGGCGTGGGGGTGGGTTTCGGGATCGGCGCGGGTTTGGGGGGAAGNTTGGGGGGCGAGGCCGGCTTGGGGGTGGGTGTCGGTGCCGGGGTGGGCTTCGGGGCCGGTGTGGGCGTCGGTGCGGGCGCCGGTGGCGCGAGGGCCGGAGTGGGAGGATGCGGGGGCGCCGGTTCCGGGGTTTCCTCCGAGGGCGGCGGGGGCTCCTCGCGGACCACGGGGGACGAGGCGGGCGGGGCGGCCTTCGGCTCCTCGGGGGGCTTCTCATCGCCCGAGAGGGCGAAGACGATGGCCGCCGCCGTCGCCACCGCGACCACACCGGCCGCCAGGCCCGCCTTCACCGATGCGGCCAGCCCCTCCGAGGACGCCGCACCGGCCGCTCCACCCGAGCCACCGGCACCGGTGCCCGCCGCACCTGCCGTGCCCGCCGCTCCCGCGCTCGCCGCACCGGCGCCCGCCGCTCCCGCGCTCGCCGCACCGGCGCCCGCCGCTCCCGCGCTCGCCGCACCGGCGCCCGCCGCTCCCGCGGCGGCCGTGCCTCCGGCGAGGAGACCGGCCACCTTGGCGTACCCGGCGGTGCCGAACCAGCCGATGACGGCGACGGGCACCAGGGCGGGGATGCCGCTGGCGACTTCCTGGACCTGGGTGGCCGCCAGCCGGCACCGCGCGCATGCGTCCAGGTGCCCCCGCAGTCCCCGTTCGGCGCGGGTGCGCAGCCGGCCGCGCGCGTAGGTGCCGAGCTGGTCGGCGTAGCGGGCGCACTCCTCGTCGTCGGTGAGGGTCGCGCTGACGTGCGCCTGGAGGTACGCCTGCTTCAGGCCCTCACGGGCGCGGCTGGCCAGGACGCGGGTGCCGTTGGCGTCCAGGCCGAAGAGCGTGGCGACCGCGCTCGGCGACTCGTCCTCGACCTCGGTGTGCCACAGCACCGCCTGCCAGCGCTCCGGAAGCGACCTGAACGCCCTCATGGCCATGGACTGTTCGGCCTCGTGCATCGCCCGTACGTCCGCGCCCAGGTCCAGGGTGCCGGTGCCGGAGACGTGCGGAAGGCGCGCGGCCTGGGTGGCGAAGACCGCGAAGTCGTCGACCAGTTGCTCGCGCTTCGCCGACCGCGTCCAGGATGCCGCCACCCGTCGTACGGACGTGAGCAGATACGCGCGTACGGCGTGCTCGGGGCCCGAACCGCCGCGCACCGCCTGGAGCACACGGGCGAAGACCTCGGCGGTCAGATCGTCCGCGGTGTGGGCGTCCCGGCAGCACGTACGGGCGTACCGGCGCACCGCATCCGCGTGACGCCGGTACAGCTCCTCGTACGCCGAGTCGTCGCCCGCGCGCGTGCGCGTGAGGAGATCGGCGTCGGACGGCGGCAGTTCGCGCAGGGGAGGCAGGACGCTCTCCTCGCGCCGGTCACGCTGGGCGGGAACGAGGCCGTCCGGGGCGTCCCTGTCGTCGGGGGGCACGCTCGTGCGCCACCCCTGACCCGGCACCTGCGGTGTGCTCTCGGCCCCGGGGTCGTCGTCACCGTACGACTCGTCCCGTCCGTCAACGCTCATCGCGGAAGCCCCCGCCACCTGCCCAACCAGTCCTGATCACGGGTCAGGGTGCCATAGCGGCTTTTGGTCGGGACAGCTCAGGGAGGCCCATCCACCCGTCCGAGGGTTTCTGTCGCACATGAGTGCGGACGGTCACCCGTTCGGGAAAGGGGCGGGGCCCGTCCGGTGCGGACGGGCCCCCTCGGCCGCACCCACCCTCACGCCGGGCGTGAGCGCAGGCCCTCCAGGAGGATGTCCAGCAGCCGGGCCGAGGCCGCCGCCTGCTGGGCCGGGTCCGGCAGCGAGGGCGCGGCCGTGGCGATCACCAGGAGCACGTCCGCCACCGACACGTCCGGCCGCAGCGCGCCCGCCTCGCGGGCCCGCTCCACGAGTCGGCCGACGACGTCGAGAAGCTGCGCCGCACCGGCGTCGTCCTCCCCGGCGACGGCCGACCCCTTCTCGGGCACCAGCCGCAGTTCGGCGCCGGCCGGCTGCGTCCGCTGTTGCGGCACCCGCGCGTGGTCGTGCTCGTCCGCCACGCCCACCCGCAGCACCTGCGGCGGCAGCAGCCGCCCGGCGCCCGAGGCGACCGACGTGCGCAGGAAGCGGGACAGCGCCGACCACGGGTCGTCCTCCTGACCGAGCGCCGTACGTGCCTGGTCGGTCAGCCGGGAGGTCTCCTCCTCGGCTATCCGCCGGACCAGGACGTCCTTGCTCGGGAAGCGCCGGTACACCGTGCCCACACCGACGCGGGCCCGGCGTGCCACGTCCTCCATCGGCGCGCCGTAGCCCAGCTCGCCGAAGACCTCGCGTGCCGCGCGCAGCACGTGCTCCAGATTGCGCTGCGCGTCCACGCGCAGTGGTGTCGTGCGCGGCCCTCCCGCGCGTCCGTGGCCCGACGGCGCGCTCAGCGCGGTGCCGGGCGCCACGGCGGACGCGGAAGACCAATGAGAATCCTGAACATGCATACGTTTTCCCCCGGTAATGATGTCTCCCCCCGGAGACTCCCCGCCATAGATGGCTGGGCTCGAGGAACATGCCCGGTGGCCGGAACCGCCCGTCGCGGACCCGAATGAGCGCATCCCCCTACACCCCGTCGACGTACGAACATAGTTGAGAGGAAGTCAATTCAGAAGGGGCAGGTTCCGCACGGAGCGCCCCCCGATCGGAGTACGGGGCACATTGATCTCGTATGTACCCCGGGGTAAGTGTCGGAAAAGCGCTGCTGACCTGCGCACACGCCGTTCGCTCCGGAGACCCGGGCCGCCCGGCGCGCCCACCGCCTCCAGTCACACAATTCGTCGGGGCTGTGGACAAACGCAAGCGGCGGGTGCGTCATGGGACGGTGAAGGAACGTACGCGCATTCTCGTTGTCGGTGGCGGCTACGTCGGTATGTACACGGCCCTGCGCCTGCAGCGGAAGCTGAAACGGGAACTCGCCCGGGGTGCGGCCGAGATCACCGTCGTCACCCCAGACCCGTACATGACGTACCAGCCGTTCCTCCCCGAAGCGGCCGCCGGTGCCATTTCCCCTCGTCATGTAGTCGTACCGCTGCGTCGTGTCCTGGACCGATGCCACATCGTCATCGGCGAGGCCTCCGCCATCGACCACGCCGCACGCGTCGCCACCATCACCACCCTCGCCGACAACGAGAAGGGCAGCGGCGGCAGGAGCGGCGGCGGCCGGGCGGTGGCGTACGACGAACTCGTCCTCGCGCCCGGCTCCGTCTCGCGCACCCTGCCGATCCCCGGTCTCGCCGACCACGCCATCGGCTTCAAGACCCTCGAGGAGGCCATCGGACTGCGCAACCACGTCCTCGAGCAGATGGACATCGCCTCCTCCACCCGCGACCCCGACGTCCGCGACGCCGCCCTCACCTTCGTCTTCGTCGGCGGCGGCTACGCGGGCGTCGAGGCACTCGGCGAACTGGAGGACATGGCCCGCTACACCACGCGGTACTACCACAACCTCCGCCCCGAGGACATGAAGTGGATCCTCGTCGAGGCCTCGGACCGCATCCTGCCCGAGGTCGGCGAGGCGATGGGCCGCTACACGGTCAGCGAACTGCGCCGCCGCAACATCGACGTACGCCTGGAGACCCGCCTGGAGTCCTGCGCCGACCGCGTCGCCGTCCTCAGTGACGGTGCCCGCTTCCCCACCCGCACCGTCGTGTGGACCGCCGGCGTCACACCACATCCCGTCCTCGCCGCCACCGACCTGGCGCGCGACGAACGCGGACGGCTGCGGTGCACCGCCGAACTCGCCGTCGAGGGCGCCCCGCACGCGTGGGCCGCGGGCGACGCCGCCGCCGTCCCCGACACCACCGCCGAGGACCCCGGCAGGGACTGCGCACCCAATGCCCAGCACGCGCTCCGCCAGGCGAAGGTCCTCGCCGACAACATCGCGCACTCCCTGCGCGGCGAACCCCTTCAGGCGTACGCCCACTCGTACGCCGGGTCGGTCGCCTCCCTGGGGCTGCACAAGGGCGTCGCCCACGTCTACGGGCGCAGGATCAAGGGCTACCCCGCCTGGTTCATACACCGCACCTACCACCTGAGCCGCGTCCCCACCTTCAACCGCAAGGCGCGCGTGGCCGCCGAATGGACCCTCGCCGGGCTCTTCAAACGGGAGATCGTCTCCCTGGGTTCACTCGAACACCCGCGGGCCGAGTTCGAACTCGCGGCCGGTGGAAAGCCTTCTCAGGACCCCCCGGACAACCCGAAGGGGTCGTCCTGACCGCACCCAGGAACTCCACGGACCGGCCCGACGTCTGACGGATGTCGGCCCGGTCGGCAGCCTGCCAGACTGGTCCACCACCGAGGGCGGGCGGCTGCCCGTTCCCGGTGCGGCCCCGGGGCCCCGGCCGGTCCCGTTTCCCGGCCGCCGACAACTACACGAGGCAAGGATTCGTGAACTTCACCCGCTGGAGCGCCCGGCTCCCCGGAACGCAACGCCGCGCCGCAGCGCGCAGCACGCACGTGGTCTCTCCGGACCGGCGGGGAGAGGGCTCCGTGCCCACGGCCCGCGCCGAACAACTCATCGGGGATCCACGGCCCGTGCCCGCCGTCGACGACCTCAGGGGGCGTGAGGTCCTCGACCACGTCCCCTCCCTCGTCGCCCTGGTGCACGGCCCGGACCACCGCATCGCCTACGTCAACGGCGCCTACACGGCAGCCTTCGGCGCCCGCCCGGTCGGCGCCCCCGCGCGAGGAGCGCTTCCGGAGCTCGACGAACTCGGCCTGCTGCCCCTCCTCGACCAGGTCCTGCGCAGCGGAAAGCCCCGCACGGTCAAGTCCCGCAAGGCCCCCGGCGGCCGGTCCTACACCTTCACCTGCACGCCGGTCACCCAGGGCGACGGCAGCGGTGTGCTGGTCTTCGCCACCGATGTCACCGACCACGCCGAGGCCGCCGAACGCCTGCGCGCGAGCGAGCGCCGCCAGCGCGAGACCGCCGTCACCCTCCAGCGCTCCCTGCTCCCGCAGGAGCTCGAGGAGCCCGACGACCTGCGGGTCGCCGCCACCTACCATCCCGGCGGCACCGAGGCCGCCGTCGGCGGCGACTGGTACGACGTGATCACCCTCGGCGGCGGCCGCACCGCCCTGGTCATCGGCGACGTCATGGGCCGGGGCGTCCGCGCGGCGGCCGTCATGGGCCAGCTCCGCACGGCGGTACGCGCCTACGCCCGCCTCGACCTCCCCCCGCACGAGGTCCTCCAACTGCTCGACGGCCTCGCCACGGAGATCGACGCCAACCAGATCGCCACCTGCGCGTACGCCATCCACGACCCCAACGAGGGCACCCTCGTCCACGCCTCCGCAGGCCACCTGCCCATCCTGGTCCGCGACGAGCACGGCACCGTCCAGCGCGCCGACGAGCCGACCGGCCCCCCGCTCGGCACCGGCGGCTGGATCCACTCCTCCGGTTCGATCCCCCTGGGCCCCGGCTCCACCGCCGTCCTCTACACGGACGGCCTGGTCGAGCGCCGCAACGAGGACCTCGACGAGGGCATCGCCGCCCTGGAGCGCGCCCTGGCCGGCGCGACCGGCACCCCCCAGGTGATCTGCGACCGCCTGATCCGCTCGGCGGGCGTGACCCCGGAGCACGACGACGACGTCGCCGTACTGGTGCTCCAGCACCCCGCCCGCACGGGCCCGGAGAGCGAGCTGTTCCGCAATGCCGCCCTGGAGCTGCTGGGCGGCGTCGAAGCGGCCCCACGCGCGCGTGCCTTCGCCTCCGGCGTGCTCACCAGCTGGCGCTTCCCCGCCGATCTGCACGACCTGGGCGTCCTGGCCGCGAGCGAACTGGTCGCCAACTCCCTCCAGCACGGCACCCCGCCCATGCGGCTGCGCCTGCGCCGCACCGACCGCCGGCTGATCGTCGAGGTCACCGACGGGGACGACCACCTGCCGAGGCGCCGCCGCGCGGAGCCCGCCGACGAGTCCGGCCGGGGCATCGCCATCGTCGCGACGATCGCCTCCACCTGGGGAAGTCGGCGCACCCCGGGCGGCGGCAAGGCCGTCTGGTGCGAGTTCGCCCTGCCGAAACCGGTCACCCCGTAGGGAGCGGGATGCTGCGGAGCGTCGGCGCCAGGTACGCGCCGGGGTCTCGGGCGTGCCTGGGTTTCAGGCGTGTGCCTGGGGCAGGTACGTGCCTGGGTCTCAGGCGTGCGCCGGGGACTGGCCCGCCGGGGCGGTGCTGCCCTGGGTCACCACCCGGCTGCGCGCCACCGACGGCTGGTCCTGCACGTCCGTGAGCTGCCTGCCCAGCCGCAGCGCGAGCACCGTGATCGCCAGTGAGAACAGCACGAACACCACGATGTACGGCCCGTGCAGCGCGGCACCCATCGGCCCGCCCACCGCCGGCCCGATGGCCAGCGCGAGCTGCTTCACCAGGGCGAACGCCGAGTTGTACTGTCCCGCCAGCCCTTCCGGCGCGAGATCCGCGACCAACGGGGCGAGCGTCGGCGACAGCATCGACTCACCGAGCCCGAACAGGGCGTACGTCGAGATGAAGGCGGCGGTCGCCATGGCCTGGCTGCCGTTCCCGAGGCCCGCGTACCCGGCCACGGCCCACGCCACGGCCCAGAGCAGGCCCACCGACGCGATCACGCGGGTGCGCCTGCGGCGCTCCACGAGCCGCAGCACCACGAACTGCGCGATGACGATGACCAGGGTGTTCGCCGCCAGCGCCGTCCCCAGGGTCGACGGCGAGATACCGGCCGCCTCGACCCCGTACGCGCTCAGCCCCGACTCGAACTGTCCGTAGCAGGCGAAGAACAGCACGAAGCCCAGCACGCACAGCTGCACCATGGCCCGGTTGCCCATCAGCTGCTTCCAGCTGCCCTTGGCCGACGGAGCAGGAGCGCCCGCGACACGGGGCGAGCGCGGCATCCGCACCGTCGCCATCACCACGACCAGCAGCAGGAACATCGCCGCCTCGATCGAGAACAGCACGGTGAAGGAGGAGGCCCTGGTCGCGTCGACGAGGTATCCGCCGATGAGACCGCCGGTCCCGAGCCCGAGGTTCTGCAGGAAGAACTGCATGGCGAACGCCCGCGACCGGGTCTCCGCCGTGGAGCAGTCCACGATCATCGTCGCCAGCGCCGGCTGCATCACGGCCTGCCCGGCCCCGAGCAGCGCCGCCGACACCAGCACGCTCGACGCACCGTTCGAGAGGCCGAGGCTCAGCGCTCCGACGGCGGCCGTGACCAGGGCGACGAGCAGCACCGGCAGTGGACCCCGTCGGACGATGGCCCGTCCGGCGAACGGCAGCACGATCAGCGCGGCCACCGCGAACACGGCGAGCACCAGCCCCGCCGTCATGGCCCCGAGTCCCCGCACCTGCGCCACATAGACGTACAGGTAGGGGACGGTGAAGCCGAGCCCGAACGCACTGAGTGCGTTGCCCACGTGGATCCGGCGCATCGCAGCGCCCATCGCCCTGGTCACGTTCACCTCTTTCACGAGTTAGGAGTGAAGACTTAGAAGCTAAAGTTCGAAAGTGAAGAGTACACGTCGAACGGCTTCAGTACGAAGGGCTTCAAGGTGAAGGGTGTCGTGCCATACTGCGGGCCATGGGCGACACCTCCGGCCTCAGCGAGCCGACACTCGAAGAGCAGATCGCCGCGTACCAGCGCGAGTTCGAGGACCTCGACCCCCAGGTCGAGAAGATCATCTCTGCGCTGTCCCGGCTGAACCGCCGGATGAACGTCGCTTACGGCCGCCAGACCGCCGAGCTCGGCATCACCAACGCCGACTGGGAGGTCCTCAAGGCCCTCGTCCTGTCCGGCGCCCCGTACCGCATGGGCCCCAGTGACCTCGCCAAGCGCCTCGGTCTCACGCCGGCCGCCATGACCCACCGGATCGACCGCATGGTCGCCGAAGGCCTCGTCAACCGGGAACGGGACGAGACGAACCGGGTCCGGGTCATCGTCGAGGCGACCCCCGCCGGCCGCGAGAAGTGGCTCGAGGTGATGCGCATGGCGACGGTCTTCGAGGAGGACCTGCTCCAGGACCTCTCCCCGGACGAGCGGATCGCCCTGGGCGAGGTGCTCACCCGCCTCCTGCGCAGGGTGGAGGACGCCCAGCCCGACGCCGGCGGCCGCCTCGCCGACCTGGACTGAGGCCTCGCCCCTCGGCCCCCCTCAACGGCCGAAAAGATCTTGACAGGGGCTGCTTGACTTCCCCCTCCCTGATCCGTAAAGTTCTCCGAGTTGCCATCGAGCCGTAACGGTTCTCCGGCAGCACTCCCGCCGCGAGAGCGGCACTCAAAAACACCAGCACGACCTCCCCAGCGGACTGCTTTCGGCATGCTCGAATTCAATTCGCAGGGACGCCGACGTCTGAATCGGAACCGAACGGCTCCGATTTGAGAAGCGGCGAGAGAGTCCGCTAAGGTTTGAGACGTCGGAACGGTCCAACGGCCTGAAAGACAAACCCCGCTGACCGGGGGTCAGATCGAAGAAAAAGATCTGATAGAGTCGGA
>NZ_JBHSPC010000001.1:81825-114194 GCF_042656345.1 Streptomyces incanus | reverse complement strand
CTCGTTCGTGAGAACCAAACGATCGTGATCGAGGACCTGACCGTGCGCAACATGGTCAAAAACCACACGCTCGCCCGGGCCATCTCGGACGCGGGCTGGAGCGAGTTCCGCTCCATGCTGGAGTACAAGGCGGCCTGGTACGGGCGGGAAGTGATCGCGGTCGACCGCTTCTTCCCCTCCTCCAGGCTGTGCTCCGCCTGCGGCACCTTGCAGAAGAAGATGCCGCTGCACGTCCGCACCTGGACCTGCGACTGCGGCACGACCCACGACCGGGACGTGAACGCGGCGAAGAACCTTCTGGCGGCCGGGCTGGCCGTGTCTGTCTGTGGAGCCGGTGTAAGACCTCAACGGAGTTCTCCGGGCGGGCGGTCGGCGGCGAAGCAGAAACCCCCACGGCGCGAGCCGTAGGAATCCCCCTCGTTCACGAGGGGGAGGAAGTCAACCTGCTGCCACCTCTGTCCTGCGTCCGGGCTCCGCGGCACCGGATCCGATGAACTGTTCGATCTCCGCCACCACTTGGGGAGCGCCGAGAATGCGCTGGTGCCCGAACCTGCGGGTGGTGACCAGTCGTGCCTGTTCGCCGAAGGCCGCGACGATGCGCCGCGCCTGCCCGCAGCCGACCGTGTTGTCGTCCTCGTCATGGATGACGAGGAGCGGAACGCGGACGCCGGCGGATTCGTGGAAGACGGAGAAGCGCGTCCACATGTCCTCCTCCCCCGGGTACACCTCCCGCTCGATGCGTCGACGCAGTTCGTCCCGCAGTTGCTCCGACAACCGCAGCCGGGCGGTGAACATGTCGACCAGATACATGAAGTCGGGGACCGAGCTGATCGCCACGATCCGCCTCGCCCGCACGCCGTGCCGCAGCGCCACGAAGGTCGCGACGACCCCGAAGGAATGGGCTACGACTGCTTCGAACTCCCCGTGCGTGCGGTGGAGTTCGGCGATGATGTCGCGGTACTCCACGAGTGTCGTGGTGTCGCCGGTGGCCGCACCGTGCCCCGGCGCGTCGAAGGCGACCGGGCTGTATCCCCGCTCGATCAGCCGGGTGATGGCCTTCGCATAGCGTGATGCGCGTGACTCCCAGCCGTGCACCAGGAGCACCGGGCGTTCGCCGCTGCCCCAGCGGTAGACGGCCGCGACCTTGCCGTTCACCGTCAGTTCGCCGGTCCTCGCGGCCTCCATGACCGCCCGTTCGTCGGGCCTGGGCCTGCTGCGGCCCTGCGGCCGCCGGAAGAGCTCGAACAACTCCTGGCTCGAGCCGACCGGGTTGCCCGACTCGCCGGCGCCGCCCGGGGCCGCACCGACACCTGCCGTAGCGCGATCCATTCCACGCCCTCCAGATCGATCAGGGGTGGGAAATGTTAGCACGATCGTTCGCGCATATTAATGACGCCTGTACCGTATAACTGTACGGACGATCGTGCTAATGTCGCCGTGGTCAACTCTCCCTCCTGGAGGACGGCATGACGCACCCGCACTCCGTATCCGTCGCCGACGACGCCGTGGACGGCCTGCCCGGCCCGAACCAGTGGTTCAAGGACCATCTGAACGGCCTGATCGACGCGCATCTTCTGGCCGACTGGCCGGAGACGCGGACCGGGACGGCGGACGAGCTCGAGAAAGGACTGCTGTCGTGACCGCCCCCGGCAGCACCGGGCGCATCGGTGTCGCCGTCGCGTCGGGGATGCTCAAAGGGGTCTACGGTCACGGCGTGCTGGCCGCTTTCGAGGAACGCGGGCTGCGCGCACATGTGTACGGCACCGCTTCGTCCTCCGCCCTCTCCGGCGGTCTCGCCGCGGTCGGCCGGGCGCGGCGGACGGGCGTGGCGTACTGGACCGGGGCCGCCGCGGCCGCGGCTGACAAGGGCATGAGCAGCGTCGTACTCGACAGCATCGCGGAGTACGGTCCGACGCTCCGCGAGGGACTCTTCCGCCCCGGAGCCCCGGAGTTCCTCCTGGCCACCAGCAAGGTCACCGATCCGGCCGCCGCCGAGACCACCCAGGGCCCGGACGCCAAGGCGCTCGGCCGCCAACTCCTGCGCAACGTCTTCGCGGGGGACCGGAGCTGGGTCGACGAGCACCTGGCCACCGTCGTGTTCTCCTCCCGCGCCGGGTCCGGGGGGCAGGAGCGCCTCCTGACACCGGACAACTACGACGCCGTGTCCTATGCCTCGACACGCATGCTGCATGCGTGGGCCATACCGGCGGAGATCGACGGGGAGGCGTACGTCGATGCCTCGTACACCTGCTCCTGCCCGGCACGGGAGGTCGCGGCCAAGGGTGTGGCCGTACTCGTCGCGATCGGCTGCGACCCCTTCCCGCTCTTCCGCGACCTCTACGCGTCCGAGGAGATCGTCGACGGCTCCGTCCTGAACGGGGCACGGGTCCTGGTGGTCAAACCGGACGACGACCTCAAGAACCTGGGCGTCGACTACGCGGCCGCGACCTCGGAAGGACTGCTCAAAGCCTACGAACTCGGGCAGGACGCCGGGCACCGCTTCGTGGACCGGCACACCGAACTGCTCGGTTCGGCCGCTCCGGAACCCGACGCCGGGACCGAGGCGCGGGAGGCCGACGCGTGACGCATGTGGTCACCGAGCAGTGCGTGCGCTGCAAGTTCGCGGAATGCGTCATCTACTGCCCGGTCGCCTGCTTCCGGGAGGCCGGGACCTTCCTGGTCATCGATCCCGAGGAATGCATCGACTGCGGCAACTGCGTGGAGGCCTGCCCGGCCGACGCGATCTATCCGGAGGACGAACTACCCGCCGAACTCGCGCCGGCCCTGGAGTGGAACGCCCGGCTCGCAGCCGAACTCCCCCTGGCCACCACACGGATTGCGCCGCTCACGGACGCCGAACAGTGGCAGGGACGACCCGGCAAGTGGGACACCCTCCCGGCGGAGCTGGCGCCAGGTGCCCCCGTTGGCCCGCACCCGGCCGGTCCGTGACCTGAACCACCCGCCGACGGCCGGCCCGCGGCGGATGCCACCGGCCGGCGCCCGCGCCCTCGCGTAAGGTCGTGCCCCGCCTCGTGGTGTAGGCGACCTTGCTCGACGCGTTCCGGTGAGCCGCGCGTCAGCCACCCCATGGGACCTGGCTCCCGCACCGCGCACGGCTGACCCGCCGTCAGTGCCATGAGGCGGCCCCGCACCGCGTCAACGCGGCGATGACCTGCGCACTCCGACTACTTGATCGGCTGCACCACCTGGCGGGACGCGATCCCGCGTAACAGGCATGCCAGGCGCGCGGAGCGGATCAGCCGGTCGCGGTCGTCCCTGATCGCCGGCTGACGGGCGCCGATCCGCGGCTCCTGGTGCAGCGCGGTTCGCAGACCTCCGGTGCCCAGACCTCCGAGGGCCGCCCTGTGGAGCGTGCAGTTCAGTTCGAGCCCGACCAGCCGCCCGCCGGGAGTCACGCACGCCGTCGCGGCCGGCGGGCCGGGCGTCTCGGCCGGCGCCGCACCTGGGGAGTTTCGTTCGGATCAGGCCGCACGCACCAGCCTTCGCTCACCCCGGCCCTCGCTCACCCGGCCGGACAGGTACCGTCAGGCGCCTCCGACCTGATCCGCCGGACAGGCCCCGGCTTTGCCGTGCAGCAGCCCGGAAGGCTGACGGTTCTTGGCCACGGGTACGGCCGCGACCACCCGGTCCTGGAACAGCTCCTTGCGAAGGACCGCGCTCCCTCGGACGTGTCATGCGGCGGTGGCTGCCGCCGCCGCTCGCTTGGCGCGTGCCTCCCGGATGCCCTGGCGCCGGTCGGTGAAGGAGGTCGCCTGGGTGTCCAGCCGGGTCATGAAGCCGGCGAGCTCCTCCCGGGCGGCCTCGCCGGCCGGACCGAGCCCTTCCCTCTCGAACACGCGCAGTGTGCGCAGGATCGGCATGACGACGTTGTCATGGTGCAGCCGCAGGTCGTAGATGCCCGCGATGGCGATCTCCGCCGACTTACGCCCGAAGTCCTTGATCGTCGAGCCCGGCATCTCGAACCCGGTCACCACGTCGCGGACGGCCTCCATGGTGCTGTCGGGTGCCAGCTCGAAGGCGGCGTCGACCAGGTTCCGGTAGAACACCATGTGCAGGTTCTCGTCCGCCGCGATCCGAGCCAGCAGCGAGTCGCACACCGGATCGGTGCTCACCTGACCGGTGTTGCGGTGCGAGATCCGGGTGGCGAGCTCCTGGAAGGCCGCGTACGTGATGGCGTGCAGCGCGCTGAACCCGTCGGGACGGTCGTAGCCCGTCGACATGTGCGTCATCCGGGCACGTTCCAGGGCCCTGGGGTCGACGGCCCGGGTGACCAGGAGGTAGTCACGCAGTGCGGTGCCGTGCCGTGCCTCCTCGGCCGTCCAGCGATTGACCCAGTTCCCCCAGGCGCCGTCCCGGCCGAACTCGGCGACCGCGAAGTGGTATCCGGGCAGATTGTCCTCGGTCAGAAGATTGACCACGAGCGAGACACGGGCCACGTCCGGGAGCGTGGCCTCCTCCTCGGTCCAGGCCGTACCGCCGAGCTGGCCCTCGAAGTCCCGCCCCTCGCCCCAGGGGATGTACTCGTGCGGGAACCACTCCTTGGCGACCTCGAGGTGGCGGTCGAGATTGTGCGCCACCACCGGCTGGAGCTCGGCCAGCAGGGAGTGCTCCGCACGCGCGACGGAACGGTCGAGACGGTCGATGGGGGGCATGGCGCTCTCCTTCTCGGGGTGTCGCGGCGTCATTCACAGGGCCCCGGGACAAGGGGGTCTGCGGCAAAGGGTTCTGGGGCTTGTCGGGAAGTCCGGGCAGTGCGGGCAGTACGAGGTCTCCGAGCGGACTACCGCGTCCGCTCGGCCCGCGCGCGGATCATCGGCGCGGACGCGGCGGCGGCCAACGACCCGATGGCGCACGCGAGGAACACCTGCAGATAGCCCAGGTCGTCGAGGATGTCGTGACGTTCGAGGATCGCCGCCAGGGCGGCGATGCCCAGCGCGCCACCGATCTGACGGGTCGTCATCAGCAGCCCGGTGCCGGAGGCGAAACGCTGCGGTGCCAGCGACGCGGTGGCCGCGTTGGAGATCCCGGTCAGCGCCGCGCCGATCCCCACCCCGGCCACGATGCCGATGGGCAGCCAGACAGCCACGTACTGGCGTTCGGTCCCCAGGAGCAGGTACATGGCGGCGCAGGAGGCGCCGAAGAGTACGGAACCGGCGGCCACCGCGGCCCACTGGGCGCGGGGCGGGACCCGGCGCCCCACCACCAGGGCACCGACCGCCGCGGCGAAGGCCCCGGGGGTGACCGCGAGCCCCGCCTTCAACTCCGAGTAGCCCCACACCGCGTTGAGGAACAGCAGTGTGCTCAGGAGGTAGGCGTACATGGCCGCACCGAAGAGCAGCGAGGCGACGTTGGTGGCGGCGAAGGGGCGGCTGCGCCACAGGTCCCATTCCAGGGCGGGCGCGACATGACGCCGGGAGAGCAGCAGGGCGGCAGCGACGAGCACCGCGCCTCCGGCCAGCAGCGCGACGACCCGGCCGCTGCCCCAGCCCCACTCCGTCCCCTGGGTCACGCCGAAGACGACGCCTCCGATGCCCAGGGCCAGGGCCAGGGTGCCCACCGGGTCGGGGAGCCGGCGCCCGGTCGGCGCGTCGTTGGACAGCCTGGCCGCGACGGCCACGATGGCCAGACCGAGCGGGAGGTTGATCAGGAACACGCTGCGCCAGCCCCACACGTCGACCAGCAGGCCGCCGAGGCTCGGCCCGACGGCGGCGGCCATGCTGCCGACCGCTCCCCACACCCCGACGGCGACCTGCCGGCGGGCGGCGGGCGTGTGCTGAAGCACCAGACCGAGCGCCGAGGGGATCATCCCCGCCGCGCCCACACCCTGCAGGGCACGGGCGCCGACGAGCATCGGAACATCGGTGGCCAGCCCGCTCAGCAGCGAGGCGAGCGTGAACAGGACCGTGGACCGGACGAACAGCTTCCTGCGCCCGATGACGTCGGCGACCCGCCCGGCGACGGCGAGCAGCGCCGCGAACACGACGGTGTACGCGGTCACGACCCAGGTCAGCTGGGACAGCGAGGCGTCCGGGAAGTCGACGCGCAGGTCGGAGAAGGCGATGTTGACGACCGTGGTGTCGAGCACGGCGAGGAAGGTGGCCCCGGACGCGACGAGCAGAGCGACCTTGGCCGCCGCCCCCGCGGAGCTCTCCGGTGCCCGCCCTTCGTGCTGTCCCGCGGGGCCCGCCGGGCCTGCCCCGGGTGACGTGGGTGAAGCGGTGGTCATGCGCGGTCCCTTCGTCGTGGGATCCACAGGCCGGTGCGGGATCCTCCGAGTAAAAACTAAACGACCGTACGTGCATTTAAAAGGGGGTCGGGGTGAGTCGCACAGGCGCGGCGCGATGACGCTCGTCACCGCGCATGCGCTCCGCGTGTCATACGCCCTGCGCGTCGGACGGCCCCGCGTACCGGGTGAGCGACCGCCGGACCAACTCTTCGGCTGCACCGGTGTATTCGGCCGGATCCAACAGTCGTGCCAGTTCTTCGGCATCGAACTGCCCCGCGATCGAGGGATCGTTGGAAAGCACTGTGCCCAGTGGCAGGCCGGAGGCGGCCGCCTCGGCCGAGGCCCGGCCCATGACCTCCTTCGCGGTCGCCTTGCCGAGCGCCGGTGCCAGCACGGCCGCCAGCCGCTCCGAGACGATCAGGCCGCCGGTCAGCTCCAGGTTCGCCCGCATGCGTCCGGGCGACATCTCCAGCCCGGCGACCAGCTCGCGTGCGGTGTGCGCGGCCCCTCCGGCCAGCCGCAGACACTCGCGGAGCGGCTGCCATTCGGCGTGCCAGGCGCCGGCCGACCGCTCGTCCTCGGACAGCATCGTGTGCGTGAGCACACTCGCGTAGGCGGGAATCTGCAGGGCCGCCGAGCGGATCAGCGTGGCCAGCGCGGGGTTCCGCTTCTGCGGCATCGCCGACGAGATGCCGCGTCCGGCCGCGGTGGGCTCCGCCACCTCCGCGGTCTCCGTCCGCGCCATCGACTGCACATCGACGGCGATCTTCCCCAGCACACCTGTGGCCAGGGCGAGTTCGGCGGCGAGCGCGGCAACGGGCGCACGGTGGCTGTGCCACGGCAGCACCGGCGCGCACAGTCGCGTCTCCGCGGCGAACCGGGCGGTCAGCCGCTCCGCGTAGCCTGCCGTGAGTCCTGCCCCGTGCCCTGCCGCGCGGCCGTCCGTGTGTGCGTCCGTGTGCGCGGCTGTCGGGTCTTCGCCCGCGGCGCACTGCCGTGCGCCGCGGTGCAGCTTCTCGTACTCGGCATAACCGGCCAACGTGCCTGCCGCACCGCCCAGTTGGACGAAGAGGCCTTCGGAGCGCAGCGTCTTCAGCCGGTCCGTGGCCGTGCTCACCGCGGCCAGCCAGCCGGCCGCCTTGAGCCCGAAGGTCGTGGGCACCGCGTGCAGCGCGAGCGTGCGCCCCGCCATGAGCGTCCCCGCGTGCGCCTCGGCCAGCGCGCGCAGGGAGCCGGCGACCTGCTCCAGATCCGCCACCAGGAGGTCCAGGGTCCGGCGGGCCACCAGCATCAGCGCGGTGTCGAAGATGTCCTGGCTGGTCGAGCCGCGGTGCACGTACTCGGCGGCGTCCGGATCCGCGGCCGCCACCAGGCGGGTGAACGCCTGGACCAGGGCCACCACGGGATTGGCCGCACCCCGACTCAGCACGGCGAGTTCGCGCGGGTCCAGGCGGTCGGCGTGGGCCAGCTCGCTGATCGTCCGGGCCGCCGCCGCGGGCACGTTGCCCAGGCTCGCCTGGGCGCGGACCAGTGCGGCCTCGGAATCCAGCATGGCCTGCAGCCACGCGTCGTCGGACGTGGCGGCCTCGGCCGGAGTGCCCGCCCGCACCGGGCTGAGCAGTCCGGCGTCGACGACCCGGGATGCGGGGCCGGATGCCATGGAGGCCGGGGCGGCCGCGGGAGCGGTGGCCGTGGAGTCAGCGGCCTCGGAGTCAGCGGTCGTGGTGTCAGTGGCCGTCGGGGCACCGGGTGCGGGGGCCGTGGTCATGCGGGCAGAAGCCATGGGGGCGTTCACCTCGTCAGCTCTCCGATCATCTCGCTGTCCGGGTGCAGCCCCGGGACCAGACCGAGCACGGCATGGGCGATGGCGTCGGAGTCCTGCAGAGTCACCGAGTTGACCCCGGGACGGATGCCCGCCGCCGTGGCCCAGTGAACGGACTCCGTGGGCACACCGAAGGCGAAGCGGCGCGGGTGCGGGCGTCCTTCGGCGTCGATCAGGTGGAACGGCGCATCGGTCACGGCGAGTCCACCCGTCTCGTACACCGAGCCGTCCGGGTCGGTGATCTCGTACGGGCGGCACTGCCGCTCCTTCAGGAGCCGCACCAGCAACGGGTCTGCGGTCGTCCGCAGATCGATCTCCGGCAACCGGGCCTCGATCAGGGTGGTCGCCGAGGTGCGCGAGCCGGGCACCGAGCCCGACTCGACCGCGAAGACCTCTGCCGCCTCGTCGGGCACGGCCTGGACGCCGGGCCCGAGGACGCGCAGCATCCCGGCCTCCAGCAGCGCGATCGCCTCCTCGATGCGCCGGGCCGGCGGCCCGATGGACAGGAACGCGTTCAACGGCGTGTACCAGGCGTCCAGGTCCTGCCGATACGAACTCCCCGTCAATCCACCGTGATCGACGAGCTGCCTGAGTTCGTTGCGCAGGTCGCGCAGGACGTCGAGCGCCGCCTTGAGCGGACCTTCGACGTTTCCGGCGCGCGCCTGCGCCAGATCCTCGCGGAGGTGCCCGAGCAGCCAGCCCTCGAAGTCCTCGGGCGAGGCGAAGACCCGGCCCGCGTGCGGGCGGGCGACGCGGGCCCAGTCCCAGCGCTCCTCCGGGGCGATCCCGAACTCCCCGAGCACGTCCCGCTCCCGTTCGCTGCCCGGCTCGGTCCCAAGGAGGCGGGCCCGCAGCCGCTGCGCGTCCCCGGAACGGCCCGCGGCGGTGAGCAGCGCGGTGTAGTAGACGGTCTCGACCTCCTTGGAGACCAACGGCCACAGGAAGGCGCGGAAGTCGGTCCCGCCCTGCTGCCGGGACCGCTCCCGCAGGCCCGCGATCACCTCGGGGGTCAGCACGGCCGGCAGATGACGGCCGTGCGGGCCCTTCTGGTTCTCGCCCCGTGAAGGGAACGGCAGCCCGCGCCGGGAACCCGCGACCAGGCGCGGCTCACGGCCGGACGGCATGTAGACCAGCCGGCCCGAGCGCCGTACGAACTCTCCGCCCCGGCCCAGCGTCAGCAGCGCCATGTAGTCGAAGAAGTTCAGGCCGAGCCCGAGCAGCGCGACCGTCTCGCCCGGCCGTATCGGTGACAGGTCCACGTCCGCGGGGTTGGCCGGGAGGACGTAGCCCAGACCGTGGGCCTCGGCGAAGGCGGCGAGCTCGGCCTGCCTGCGGGAGCGCCGTACGGGCAGATGACCCTGCGCGAGCACCACGGCGTCCAACCCGTCGACGCGGTCGCCGTCGTCCAGCAGAACGCTCTGCCTGCCACCGCCCGCGTCACTCCCCGGGCCGGGCGTCTCCTCGAGGGCCACCGCGCGGGCGCGGTGCACGACGGTGGTCAGCCGGCTCGGTGCCGTCTGTGTCACCCGCCGGAAGACCCATTCCAGGTAATGGCCGTAGAAGGCACGGGACGGATAGGAGTCGGGGCCGAGCGTGCGCGCCTCCGTCAGTACCCGCTCGTCGTACTGTCGGTCGTCCATCGGGCCGATGAGCGTGAGGAAGCGTGCCCATTCGTACAGGCTCGGTCCCGGGGCGAGCGCACCCCGGATCTCCACGCTGTCGTCGGTGAACATGGTGACCTGGGAGGCCACCGTGTTCATCAGCAGGTGTCCGGACTGGTCGCTGCGCCACACCTGTCCGGCCCCGGGCGGATACGGGTCGACCACATGCACGGTGATCGGCACGTCCTCCGGGACCGGCCCGGCGTTCGCACACAGCCGTTCAAGGACCGAGAGCCCGCGGGGCCCGGCACCGATGAGGCAGACGTCGAGCCGTCGGCTGGTCATAGTCGGTCTCTCCACTGAATCGGAAGTCGTTGTGTTCCCCGCGTCTCAGCTGCCGGCCGCCACACCGCTCAGGCGCAGCCCGCCCGCCGCACGCGCCGGGATCCGGGCCCGCCCCTGCACGCCGCGGGCCAGGGCCGTGGTGAGGTGCGCCCGGCCGGCGCGGTGCCGTTCCGGCGGGCCCGCGCCCAGGTCCCTCAGGGCATCCACGACCTCGTGCAGGTCCAGGGCGAACTCCGCCAGCACCTCGGCGACGGCCGGGGCGTTCGCGGCGATGATCTCCGTCCACAGCTCGGCGTCACCCCCGGCGATCCGGGTGGCATCGCGCAACCCCTGCCCGGCGAGCCGAAGCTGGGTGTCGTCGCCGTGCAGCAGCCGGGTGGCCAGCAGGCTCGCCACCAGATGCGGGGTGTGCGAGGTGAGGGCCACCGCCCGGTCGTGCTCGGCGTGCCCCATCACGACCGGTACGGCCCCGCACAGCTCGGCCAGCTCCCGCGCCCGGCCGAGGGTCCGGGGGAGGGAACCCGCGTGCGGGGTGAGCACCCACGGCTTGCCGTGGAAGAGGTCGCCCTGGGCCGCGAGCGGACCCGACTGCTCCCGGCCCGCCATGGGATGACCGCCCACGAAGCGGGTCAGATCGCAGCCCAGCTCGGCCGCCTCCTCCTGCGGGCGGGCCTTGACACTGGCCACATCCGTGAAGTCGTCGGCCAGACCGAGCAGTTGGTACTCGTGCAGCGTCGCGGCGACATGCTGCGGGGGCACCGCGAGTACGGCCAGGTCCACGGGCGTGCGCGGGGCACCCACCACACCGGCGCCCAGGCCGGCCGCGGTGCGGGCCGCCTCCGGGTTCCGGTCCAGGAGATAGGGGGTCACGCCCCGGCCCCGCAGGGCCAGGGCGATCGACGTACCGATCAGGCCGGTTCCGACCACGGCGGCACTGGGCATCAGCGGCTGCTCCACAGCACCGGGAGATACTCGGGGTCGCTGTAGTCCGGGGCGCCCTCGGCGGTCCTGCGCACCAGCACGTCGTGGTTGTACGCCACCTGCGTGCCGTCCGAGCGGAGGAACTCCCGGTAGCGGTTCTCGCCGTCCTGCAGATGGAAGGAGATGGCCCGGCGCGGACGGTCGCTGACGTTGGCCCCGCTGCCGTGGTAGGTGCGGCAGTGGTGGAAGTTGACGTGTCCCTTCGGGATGCGCACGGGGATCCTGCGCACCTCGACGCCGTTGTGCCGGGCGTTCTCCTCGAGCATCACGTCGAGTTCGGAGCGGTCGCGCTCGGCGAAGTGCAGCGAGGTCGCGTCGTTCTCCGCGGTCTCCTTCCACAGGTGGCTGCCGTCCACCATGGTGATCGTGCCCATCTCCTCGTCGCAGTCGTGGAAGGGGATGAACGCGGTCAGCATCCGCTCCGAGGTGCACGTGGACCAGTAGTGCCGGTCGAAGTGCCAGGGCACGATGTTGGACTGTTCTCCCGCCACCGGCGGCTTGAAGATGAGGGTGGACTGGAACACCCGTATCACCTCGGCCCCGGCGAGCCGGGCGGCCACCGCGCCGAGCAGCGGCTTGCGCAGGATGCGGCCGATCGTGTCGTCCTCGTAGTGGATGTAGTCGTTGTGCCGCTGCACCGCGCCGTGCCCGGGCTCCCAGTAGGCGAGCTTCGGCGGGCGTAAGGGCAGCGTCCGGTCGCGGTGACCGCCGTAGAAGCGCTCGCTCGCCGACTCCAGAAGATCGGTCTCCTCGTCGGTGAACAGCTTCTTGGACAGGTACCAGCCGTGCTGGGCGTAGAAGGCCACGTCGTCGTCGGAGGGGAGGAGCAGGCGCTCCTCCTCGGTCAGGGCGAAGAGCGGTGAGTCCTGGACAGTCACGATCTTCCTTCGGTGCGAAGTGTGCGAAGTGTGCGGGTGGGCAGACGTGCGGACGGGCGGTGCCGGCGGGTCAGGCGGTGGCCTTCTCGCGGGCGACGGCCTCGTAGAGGGCCTTGATGTTGCCGCTGCCGAACGTGCGGGCGCCGTGCCGGTCGATGACCTCCCAGAAGAAGGTCTTCCGTACGTGCAGGGACTGGGTGAAGATCTGGAACACCTGGCCCCAGTGGTCCTGGTCGACCAGCACGTTGGTGCGCCGCAGGTCCTCGATGCTCAGCTCCGGGCTGCCCAGACGCTCCGCCAGCTCGGTGTAGTAGGCGTCGGGCGTCCGGAGGAACTTCACGCCGCGGCTCTCGAGGGCCGGCACGGCAGCAACGATGTCATCGACGAGCAGGGCGAGGTGCTGTACGCCGGCGCCGCCGTGGCGGGCCAGGAAGTCGTCGATCTGGCCGGGCTTGCGGTCGGTGACCGGCTCGATCAGCGTGAAGGTGACCTGCCCCGACGGGCTCTGTACCACCTTCGAGTCCATGGCCTGCTCGCCGACCTCGATGAACTCCTCGAAGATCTGGCTGAAACCGAACACCTTCTCGTAGAAGGCGACCGTCGGCCGCAGCTGTCCCGTCGGCAGGCAGATCGCCGCGTGGTCCACGGTATGCATGAGGCCCGTGACCTGGTCCGGGTCGTCGGCGATCATGTCCATCACGCCGGGCAGGAACTCGTCCCGGCCCCCGGCCCGCTGCACGAACCGGTGGGCGACGTCGCCGAAACCCAGCACGGCGGCGGTGACGACCTCGGTGCCGCACCGGCTGTGTGTCACCGGTTCCTCGACCGGGGTGGCGCCCCGCTCGACGGCCGTCGCGAACGCCTTGGCGGCATCGGACACCTCGAAGGCGATATTGGCCACCCCGTCACCGTGCCGGGCCACGTACGCGGCCACGGGGTCCTCGGACGACAGCGCGGAGGTGAGGACGAGGTCGATGCCGCCCTGGCGCAGCAGCAGCGAGCGCCGGCCGGGCTGCCCCGTCTCGGGTCCGGCCTGGCCGCACACCCGGAATCCGAACGCGGTGCAGAGATAGAAGGCCGACTGCTGCGCGTCCCCGACGTAGAACTCGACATGGTCCACGGATCCGATCATCACGTGCGGTTCCCTCTCTTCCTTCTAGCGTTTGTGGCGGGTGGTCGCGGCGCCGAGCAGCAGGCTCACGTTGTGGCCGCCGAAGGCGAACGAGTTGGAGATCACGGCCTCGACCCGCTGCTGCCGGGCCTCGCCCCGCACGTGGTCCAGGTCGCAGCCCGGGTCCACCTCGTCGAGGTTGTGCGTCGGCGGCAGCATGCCCCGCGAGATCGCCAGGGCACAGATCGCGGCCTCCAACGCCCCGGAGCCGCCCAGCAGATGGCCCGTCATCGACTTCGTGCTGCTGACGGCCGGCGACCGGTCCCCGAACACCGCCCGCACGGCCTTGGTCTCCGCGACGTCGCCCAGCTTGGTGGCCGTGCCGTGGGCGTTCACGTACCCGATGTCGTCGGGTACGAGGCCCGCACATGCGAGCGCCCCGCGCATGCTCAGCGCGGCTCCCTCGCCGTCGGGCCGGGGTGCCGTGGGCCGGTACGCGTCGGTGGTGGCGCCCCAGCCGAGGACACTGGCGTAGCCGGCCGCGCCGCGCGCGTCGGCGTGCCCGGCGCGCTCGACGACGAGCACCCCCGAACCCTCGGCCAGGACGAACCCGTTGCGACGCCGGTCGAAGGGGCGGCTGGCCGCCTCGGGGTCCTCCCAGCCGTGGGCCAGCGCCCGTGCGTGGGTGAACGCCAGGGCGGAGGTGGGGTTGAGCGGAGCCTCGGCCCCGCCGCAGACCACCACGTCGGCCTCGCCGTAGCGGATCAGCCGGGCCGCCTCCGCCACGGCGTGGGCACCGGCGGCACACGCCGTGGCGATCGCCGAACTCCAGCCGCGTATCCCGTGCTTGATGGCGATCCTGGCGGTCGCCATGTTCGGCAGCATGCCGGGCAGCAGATACGGGCTGACCGCGGTCGGACCGCGCTCCGCGCGTGCCCGGGTCTGCGCCTCGTACGTCGTCAGACCGCCCGCGCCGCTGGACACGATCACCGCGACCCGGTGCGGGTCGACGTCGTCGCCGACGACGAGCCCCGCGTCGGCCAGCGCGTCGTCCGCGGCGGCCAGGGCCATCAGCGCGTAGCGGTCGACCAGCCGGCCCTCGCTCGGCGGCAGCACGTCGCGTGCCTCGATGTCCGGTGCGATGCCGGCCACGTCCACGGTGCCGTCCAGCAGATGGCCCGCCGGCGGCCGCTGCAGCCCGGACTTCCCGTGGCACAGGGCGTCGAAGGTCTCGGCCGCGCCCCGGCCCAGCGGGGAGAACGTGCCGAGCCCCGTGACGACGGCGTCCGTGCCGGCGGCGCGCCCGCTCATGCCGCCACCTGCCCGGCGGCCGGCCGCACGGCGAGCAGCTCGCCGTCGAGGAAGCGCCGGCGCAGCAGGATCTTGCGGACCTTGCCGGTCGCCCCGAGCGGAATGAGGTCGGGGCTGACCACGACCACGCGCTCGACGGTGCGGGCCACATGAGGTTCCAGCGCGGCGAGGACCTCGGCGGTCCGGTCGGCGTCCTGGTCCGCCTGCGGGTCGAGCAGCAGCAGGACCGAGGTGACGGGACCGCTGTCCGTCCGCACGGCGACGACGGTGCACTCCAGCACCTCGGGGCAGGCCGCGAGGACCTTCTCCTCGCAGAGCATGGTGTAGAGCGTGTGGCCGTCGCCCAGGTCGACGGCGTCCACGGCACGGTCGACGTGGTAGTAGTACCCGTCGTCGTCGCGCAGGACGAGGTCCCCGGTGAGGAAGTAGCCGTCCCGGCGGGTGCGGTAGGTGGTCACCGAGTCGTTCCAGTAACCGAGCGAGAGCGTGGGCGCGTTGACGGCCAGTTGCCCGACCTGTCCCGCGCCGAGCTTCTCACCGTCGGCGTCGACGACCGCCACGTCCGAGAAGGCGTGCGGCCGGCCGATGCACCGTCCGTACCGGTTGGTGTCGGGGGTGTGGGTGATGAAGAACTGGGAGTGCCCCATCTCCGACGAGCCGAGGCCGTCGACGAAGAACGAGCCGGGGCGGCTGACGCGGCCCCGCGCGCCGACGGACTCCCGCCGGCCCACGGCGATGAGCTTGCGGATGTGCGCCTCGTGCGCGCAGTCCCCGGTGTTCCACCAGATGCGTACGGAGTCCAGGTTTCGGGCCGAGAGGTCCTCGCCCGCCAGCTCCGACCAGGTGGTGGCGAAGCCCAGGACGCTCTGCGGCTGCCAGGACTCGATCGCGTCGAGCACGGGGCCGCCGGTCTGCTGGGACAGCACGGCGAGCTGCACCCGGTTGGTCAGCGCCAGGTTGACGGCGATGACGGTGGCCGCGTGCGCCGACGGCAGCGCGCCCAGCATCCGGTCGAGTCCCTGGCCCTTGGGCAGGGACAGCCGATGGCGGACGGCCGCGAAGAGACTGTGGTGCGAGTGGGTGACGGCCTTGGGCAGGCCGGTGGTTCCGGAGGAGTGGGTGATGACCACGGGCTCGTTGCCGTGGTGCCGGTACGGCCCGGGGGCCGCCGCGGGATCGCCCTTGCCGAGGTCGGCCGGATCGGCGAGGAGCGGCGTCCCGGTACCGGACTCCACCAGGGCCTTCCCGTGCGCGGCGTCGGCGATCACCCCGACCGCGCGCAGCCGCCTGATGTACTCGGCGGCCTGCTCGGCGGGGAGCCTGCCGTTGATCAGGGCGGGGATCGCGCCGAGCCGGACCAGTGCGAGGTAGCTGAGCACCTGATCGGCGCCGGCCGTCACGAACACGGCGACCGGGTCCCGGGGACCGACCCCGAGCGAGTGCAGGGCGGCGGCGCGGGCAGCCACCCGCTCGCCCAGCTCGGCCAGCGTCAGGGACTGCCAGGCCGGGTGTCCGTCCACCTCGGTGTCGAAGGTCAGGGTGGGCGTGTCGAGGCCGGTGCCCTGTGCGAGCAGTGTGGTGAGCGCGTTGCCGACACCCAGCCCCTGATCGGCTGCGAGTGCCGCGCGCTCGTTCTTCGGATTCATTCCCCGGTGTCTCCGCTCTCTGGACTCTCTGGGTTCTGGACTTTGCCGGGCTTGCCGGGCTTGCCGGTTCGGCTCGCCGCGTTCGACGTCCCCGGCGTCGGGGGGCCGGTGTCGAGGTGTCGGTCACGCCCTGTCCGGCCCGCTCGCGGGCCACCGCCGGCCTCTCCCGCCCGTTGCCGGGAGCACGCGGGCGGGGGAGGGCCGGCAGGCCCGGACGGGCTCGGAGTCACTTGGTCACGGCAGCCGCGGACGCCCGGTCGACGATCTCCTTGACCAGCCCGGAGACGGTCAGCAGGGCGACGGTCTCCATCTCGTCCTCCTCGAACTTGACGCCGTAGGCGTCCTCCACCTGTATGGCGACCTCGGCGACGGACAGGGACTCCAGGTCGAGTCCGGCCGGCCCCAGCTGGGTTTCGCCGGTGACGTCCGACACGTCGTAGTTCATGTTCCGGAGGGCTTCGATGATGAACTTCTCGATCTCAGCGGACATTTGATTGACTCCTCATCCATGGAGAGGCACCCGGGAACGGCCCCGGACACGGTGACGGTGCTGTGGTGCACCACGGACGGCGACGAACGGCACAAGGCGCACACCCTGCTGGTGCGGAGTGCGGCCGAGATGCTCGACGTCGCGCCGTCCGAGATCTGGTTGGAGCACGAGGCCGGCGGCCGCCCGTTTCTCGGCGGAGCCGGCGAGGCGCTGCGGGTCAGCGTCACTCACGCTCGCGGGGCACTGGCGGTCGCCTTGACCGGCAGGGCCCCCGTGGGGGTCGACGTGGAGGTGGTACGTGGATTGCGGGCCGGGGCACTGGCCCGTGCCTGGCTCGACCCGGCCGAGACTGCCTGGCTGACGGGGCTGCCCGAAGGCGAACGGTCAGCCGCGTTCCTGTGGTTGTGGACGCAGAAGGAATCGGTGGGCAAGGCGCTCGGTCAGGGTCTCAGGCACGGGGGCATGAGCCGTAGGGTGCCGCTGCCCGAGTACTGGCCCCCGGGCGACGCCGCCGGGCTCGTACTGCGACCCCTGCCCGACGCGCCCGAACTGGCGTCAGCGGCGGTCATGGTCGGTGCGGGGCGGCACATCATCGGTGTCGCTCTGCGCGGCGCGGACGGGAGCGCCCTGCGTGGCTCCGGTGTCGGCCTCCAGGTGCGTCGGGTGGACGGGGACGCGTACGGCTGAGCCGGTCACACACCGGCGGCCGACCGCGCCGCGGCGCGGAGGATCTCGGCGTTGCGTACCGGCTTGCCGGTCGCGGTGCGGGGGAATTCGGGAAGGACGTGCAGCGTCCGGGGCCGCTTGTACGGTGCCAGCCGGGTCGCGAGACTCTCGGCGAGACCTCCGGACGCGGCCGTCCTCGCGACGGTCACGAAGGCTTCGATGCCCGTTCCGTGCACCACCACGGCCTCGGTGACGCCCGGCAGGGCGAGGAGGGAGGCCTCGACCTCGGCGAGGTCCACCTTGAGTCCGCCGACGGACACCTGGGAGTCGAGCCGGCCCAGGATCGTCAGCAGCCCCGTGGCCTCGTCGAGGCTGCCCGCGTCCTTGGTGCGCAGCCAGCCGTCCACGTAGCGGGTCGGGTCGGTCTGTCCCACGTACGGGCTCTCGGGCAGGGCGAGCAGGATCTGGCCCTCCTCGACCTGTACCTTCATGCCCGGTGCCGGAGCGAGGCCGGGGCTGGTTCTTCCGGTGAGGTCGGTGGCGATGACACCGGCCTCGGTCATGCCGTACATGACACCCAGTTCGGCCCCGTAGCCGATGGTGAAGCGTTCCCGGACCTGCGGCCTGACGAGTTCGCCGCCGGTGATCATCCGGCGCAGCTGGGGCAGTCGGGGAGGCGTCCGGGCGGCGGCCAGCACCGCGGTCTGCGACGGGACCCCGAGCAGTGTCGTCGGTTCGTCCCCCGCGGCGACGGCCTTGAGGATGCCGTCGACCGTCAGCCGGGCGGGCAGGAACACCTGTGCCCCGCCGGCGAGTCCGTACAGCAGCCCGCCGACCAGGCCGAGGACATGGACGACCGAGGCCAGTACCACGATGCGTTCGCCCCGGTGGGGGAAGTCCTTGAGCTGTGCGTACCGGTCCAGCTCCGCGAGGAGGCTGCCGGTGGTGCGGCCGATGACCTTGGAGGGGCCGGTCGAGCCGGAGCTCAGCTGCAGCAGGACGTGCTCCGAGCCGGCCGGGCGCCCGCCGCGCAGCGGGACGACCCGGGTGTCGACCTCGAAGAATCCGCGCAGCGTGCCGGTGACCTCGCCGACCGGTTCGACGACCAGCTGCGGTGTGATCCGCGCGATCGCCTTGCCGCACTCATGCGCCGTCAACCGGTAGTCGAGCAGGGCTACTTGAGCCCCTGCTCGCCACCCGGCAAGCATCGCGGTGATACAGCCGAGTGAAGGAGGCAGCCGCACCGCGACCGTGCCTCCGGCGGCCAGGCCGGCCGCTTCGAAGCGCGCCTGCTGTTCGGCGACGAGCCGGCGGAGTTCCGCCCGGCTCACCGGCCTCCCGACGTGCAGGGCGACATGCCGCCCGTCTCCCTGGAGCAACAGGTCGTCGACCCATGCGCCCTCGGTGCGAACGGGCCGTATTAATTCCGCTTCCCCCACGGGGCTCCCCACCCATCCTCAACATCGGAACAACCCGACGGAAACTTTTCAGGACGACTCTGTCCGTTGACTCGTCGGATGTACGCAGCGCCATTCTTTCTCCGGCGGCGAATCCATCGTTGCGTACTGTCATCGATTAATCAAGTAAAGACTTTTGCAGGACTTCTTACTTGCGAGTAGGAAAATGAGCCAGCCTTGGAATTGCCCATTCGGGCGCGCCGGGCACCTCATTCATTCCGAAGTGACCTGGGCAGGGTAATGATCTGACCGTACGGGCATTCCATTCAGTGGTGAACAATTCCTGAACGGCCGAAATCCTCGACCCGAACCGCACCCATCAGCGCCATCACCTCGTCGAACTCGTTCGACAGCCCTCGAAGGACCGCCGACACTCCGTCGCTCCCGGAGTGGGCGAGACCCCACAGCGCGGGGCGGCCGACAAAAACCGCATGTGCGCCGAGGCACAGTGCTTTGGCGATATCGGTACCGTGTCGAATGGACCCGTCGAGGATAATGCGGCACCGGTCGGCGACAGCTTCCGAGATCTCCGGAAGGGCATCGGCGGCAGGCCTCGCGAAATCGAGCTGACGGCCCCCGTGATTCGAGACGACGATCCCGTCGACGCCGTGTTCCACGGCAAGAACGGCATCCTCGCCCGTGAGAATGCCCTTCAATACCAGGGGCAGTGCGGTACGCTCCCGGATCCAGGCCAGATCGGCCCAGGTGATGGACGGGTCGAACTGTTCTCTGGAGTGCCGCGCGACGGCGGACTCGCCTGCCGTTCCGCCGTGGGACGCGGACATGACGGAAGCGTCCACGTTCACCGCGCGGATCCCCGCCGGGACGGCGAATCCGTTGCGCACGTCACGTGGACGATGGGCGACGCGCGGAGCGTCGACGGTGAGCACCAGGGCCCGGTATCCGGCGTCCTCCGCCCGCCGGATCAGGCCGGTCAGCTGCTCCCGCCGTCTCAGCCAGTAGAGCTGGAGCCACAGCGGGCCGGTGGCCGCCGCGGCGATGTCCTCCAGGGTGCGGCTCGCGAACATGCTGACCGTGAACAGCGCGCCCACGTCACCGGCCGCGCGTGCGGTCGCCACCTCGCCCTCGGGGTGCACGAGCCGGTGATAGGCCATGGGGGCGATGCCCACCGGGGCCGCCAGCGGCGCGCCCAGCAGGGAGCAGCGGGTGTCGCACGCCGACACGTCCACGAGGACGCGCGGGCGCAGCCGCATTCGGTCCAGGGCGGCGCGGCCGGCCGACACCGCCGACTCGGTGCCGCTCCCGCCGGCCAGGAAGTCCCACACGGGCCCGGGCAGCAGCTCCCTGGCTCTCGACTCGTACTCGCTGAGCGTCGTCCCCGTCACTGAGCACACCCCCGTGATCGCTCACTGTGCACCAAACTAACCGCACGGCCGTACAGTAACTGTACTCTTGCATAATGACCGCACGGTCGTCCACTTAGTCTGGTGGATGGGCGTGGCGGAGGGGGTGAGCGCCCCCGCAGGGAGAGGGAGGAGGTGTCGCGTGACTGCGACGCACACCGATGGACGGATCGCACGCGGCAACCGGACCCGGCAGTTGATCCTTCAGCGAGCTGTGGCGATCGCTTCGGTCGAAGGCCTCGAAGGGCTGGCGCTGGGCCGCCTGGCGAGCGAGCTCGACCTCAGCAAGAGCGGCGTGTTCGCCCTGTTCGGCTCGAAGGAGGAGCTGCAACTGGCCACCGTGAGGGCCGCCATCAAGGTCTACATCGAGCACGTGGTGCAGCCGACCCGTGAACTGCCCGCCGGCATCGGCCGGGTCTGGCGCCTGTGCGGCGGCTGGCTGACCTACTCGGAGCGGCGCGTCTTCCCCGGTGGCTGCTTCTTCTACTCGGTCTCGGCCGAGTACGACGCGCGTGAGGGCAAGGTGCACGACACGGTCGCCGCAGCCCACGGCAGCTGGTTCTCCTTCGTCGAGCAGACGATCGAGGAGGCCGCACGGGTGGGGGAGGTCCAGGGCGGTGTCGACGTCCCCCAGCTCGCCTTCGAACTCGTCGCGCTCCTGGAGATGGCCAACGCCGAATCCGTCCTGCACCACGACCGCACCAGCTACCGCAAGGCGGCCCACGGGATCCTGAACCGCCTCCGCGGCGTTTCGACCGACCCGTCGCTGCTGCCCGACGCGGCCTGACATCGCCTGACCTCGGCATGCCCTGACACACCCCGACAGACCCCGACAGACACCGGCCGCGGTCCTGGGGACCGCGGCCCGGCCCGGAGGCATCATGGAATTGGATCCACAGCTCCAAGCCCTGTACGACCGGCGTGCGGCGCAGGGGGGCCGCCCTCTGTACACGATGTCCCTCGAGGAGGCGCGGGCTGCCGACCTGGCCGCCGTACAGGCCGACGCCGGGGCACCCGAGCCCGTGGAACAGGTGACCGACACGTCCTTACCCGGCCCGGCCGGAGCCCTTCCCGCCCGGATCTACCGGCCCGCCGGTGGGGGACCGCTGCCCGTACTTCTCTACCTCTTCGGCGGCGGCTGGACCCTGGGCTCCCTCGAGACCGGCGACGCCATCTGCCGGAGCCTGGCCAACTCCGCCGGCTGCCTCACCATCGCCGTGGGCTACCGCCTCGCGCCCGAGCACCCGTTCCCGGCCGCGCCCGAGGACTGCTTCGCGGGCCTGCGCTGGGCCGCCGCGAACGCCGGACGGTACGGCGGCGACGCCGGCCGTCTGGCCGTGGGCGGAGACAGCGCCGGAGGCAACCTCGCCGCCGCCGTGACCCTCATGGCCCGTGCGCGGGGCGGCCCCGGCATCCGGTCCCAGCTGCTGGTCTACCCCAACACCGACCATCTCGCGGACACACCGTCGCGCCGCGAGAACACCGATCCGCTGCTCTTCAACGACAAGTCCGTGCAGTGGTACTGGGACAACTACCTCGCCTCGCCCGAGGACGGCACCGACCCCCTCGCCTCCCCGCTGCGGGCCCCCGACCACTCCGGGCTGCCGCCGGCCCTGGTGATCACCGCCGAGTACGACCCCCTGCGCGACGAGGGCGAGCAGTACGCCGCACGCCTGCGGGACAGCGGCGTACCCGCCGAGTCGACCCGCTACCCCGGTGTGACGCACGGCTTCTTCGCCATGGCCGGGACGCTCGACGCGGGCCGCCGCGCCGTCGAACAGGCCGCCGCGTATCTGCGGACGACGCTGGCCGCCCCCGTGCCCGACGACGACCCCGAGCCCCCCGGGCCGGCCCTGCCCGCCGTCTCCTCCTCGCCCCCCGTGACGAAAGGCTGACCCCATGGGCTACGCCACCGCCCCGGGGGCCCGGCCCCGGGCCCTCGCCCTCGGCGAGCTGCACGCGTCCCTCACCGACCCCGTGCTGGACGCGATGAACTTCCTGAACGAGGTCGTCTCGCGTTTCCCCGAAGCGATCTCCTTCGCTCCCGGCAGACCCTCCGAAGGCGCCTTCGAACCGGACGACCTGGCGCGCTACCTCCGGGTCTACACCGAGCACCTGGAGCGGGAACTCGGGTGGCCGCGCGACCGGGTGCGCACCCAGCTCTTCCAGTACGGGCGCACCAACGGCATCATTCACGACCTCATCGCCCGTTCCCTGGCCAACGACGAGGGGATCCACGTCCCGGCGGAGGCGGTCGTCGTCACGACCGGCTGCCAGGAGGCGATGTTGCTCACCCTGCGCGCCCTCTTCGCCCGGCCCGAGGACACCCTGCTCGTCAGCTCGCCCTGCTACGTCGGAATCACCGGCGCGGCACGCCTGCTCGACATCGCGCTGTGCCCCGTCCGGGAGGGATCCGGCGGGCCGGATCCCGAGGCGCTCCTGGCCGCCGTGCGGGAGACCCGGGCCGCCGGCGGACGGCCCCGCGCCCTGTACGTGGTCCCGGACTTCGCCAACCCCTCAGGCGCCAGCATGACGGTCGCCGCCCGCGAACGGCTGCTGGAGATCGCCTCCCAGGAGGATCTGCTGATCCTGGAGGACGACCCCTACGGCTTCTTCGTCCGGGCCGGAACCGCCAGGCCCACGCTCAAGGCCCTGGACCGCGACCGCAGGGTCCTCCACCTCGGTTCCTTCGCCAAGACCGCGCTCCCCGGCGCCCGCGTCGGCTATGTGATCGCCGATCAGGAGGTCATCGGGCCGGCGGGCGAGCGGTCGCTGCTCGCCGACCAGCTGTCCAAGGTCAAGAGCATGACCACCGTCAACACCTCGGCCGTCGGTCAGGCCGTCATCGGCGGACTCCTCCTCGAGTCCGACTGCCGGCTCCGTGAGGCCAACGCCGAGGCCATCGCCTTCTACCGCGCCAATCTGAACACCCTGCTCGGCGAGTTGGAGCGGCACTTCCCGGCCGCACGCCGACGGGCGCTCGGCGTCGGCTGGAACGAGCCGGACGGCGGCTTCTTCCTCGTGGTCGACGTGCCGTTCGTCGCCGGCCCCAAGGCCCTCGAGCGCTCGGCACAGGACTTCGGTGTGCTCTGGACGCCGATGAGCGACTTCTACCTCGACGGCGGCGGGGACACACAACTCCGGCTGTCCTGCAGTGCCCTGGACCCCGGGTCGATCGCCGAAGGAGTGGGCCGGCTGGCCGCGTTCGTCACCGAACAGGCGGCGGAAGCGGACAGGTGACGCCGGGCGGACCCGGGGGCGCGGGAACGGAGGGCCCGGCCGATCGCGGCCGGGCCCTCCGTCCGTCCGCCCTCCCTCCGCCCCCCGTCCGTCGCATCCCGGGAACCCGAACCCACCAGTCGAATCCCACTAACTGAACGTACGATCGTGCTAATGTTTTTCCTGTCCGCGCTCTCCGTGCCAGGCGGCACGGGACATCCGCGAGCCGAAAGGATCCGTATGGACATCCGCAAGCTCGACCGGACGGCTGTGCGGGAGACCGTACGCGTCCTGGAGCAGGCGGACATCGAGGACTGGGACGTCCCCACTCCGTGCGCCGACTGGACGCTCCGCCGACTGGTGGCCCACATGGCAGGTCAGCACCACGGTTTCGCTGCAGCGGCCGGGGGAGGCGGAGACGACCTCGCCGTCTGGCAGCCCGCCGCGCTCGGCGCCGATCCGCTGACGGCCTATCGCACCGCGGCCGACGCGGTCCTCGACGCCTTCGCCCGACCGGACGTTCTCACCCGGGAGTTCGCGATCCCCGAGATCAGCGCGGGCACCCGCTTCCCCGCCCCGACCGCGATCGGCTTCCACTTCCTGGACTACGTCGTCCACGGCTGGGACGTGGCCAGAGCACTCGGTGTCCCGCTCCACCTGGACACCGAGACCGCCGAGGCCGCCCTGGTCATCGCCCTGCGGGTGCCGGACGGTGAACGCAGACTCGGCCCCGCCGCACAGTTTCGGCCCGCCCTGTCCGCGCCGCCCGGAGCGGACACGCTCGACCTCGTCCTGACGGCGCTCGGCAGGTCGCCCGGCTGGTCCGCCCCCGCAGCGCCCGCGTCCGCACCGCGACACCGATCAGAACAGGGAGACGCCCATGCTCGCTGACCTCAGAAGCAACGTCGCACGGCGGCTCGGCCTGCCCGAGGAGGAGGTGTTCGCCGGGCAGCCGCTGTCGGCCGTCCTCGTCGCCTCGCCGACCGCGATCAACTCCATCGACCTGCTCGACGCGTTCGCCGGCGCGCTGGCCGACGCCGGTGCTGACGACGACGTCGAACTGCCGACCATGACCCTCGACCACACCGCCGAGGACGTCGTCGCGGCACTCGGCCGACAGCTCGCCCCCACCTCCCCCTGAGCGGAAGGCGTGAACCGTGCTGATCATGACCGACATCGTCAAGGAGCTGCGCGCCGGAGCCACGATCAGTGACGTGCTGCGCGTCCAGCAGAGCTACCACGAACAGCGCCGCTGGGGCACGGACGACCTCTTCGACGGCCGCCGCCTCACCCGGCCGCGCCCCGGGGACAGGGCCGCCCTGTGGCACGCAGCCCGCGCCGAGCTGACCACGCAGCCCGCGGGCATCCGGCTCGCCGTCGACGGCGTGAGGCTCGCGAACGAGATCCGCGAGGCCAACCCGCTCGGGGCCGACGTCCTGCACGTCGCCGCGGCCTGGTCGGCCCGCTACTGGCTGGAGGAGGAGGCCCACCACGAGGTGGCCTTCGGCCGGCTCATGGAGATGGCCGGCGTCGACCCGATCGACGAGGACGAAGTGGTCGAGCACCGCGGCCCGTTCCCCACCGACAACTACGCGCGCGTCTGCGTCCTGCAGGCCTGCGTCGAGATCGAAGCCTGCGTGTCGTACGGCTGGCAGTCCCGCACCACCGAGGACCGACTGGTCCGCGACGTCTTCCACACGATCATGAAGGATGAGGTGCAGCACCGGCAGTACTTCGCCTCCTTCGCGAAGGCCCTGGTGGAGGCCGGGGTCTACCCGATCAAGGACGTTCTGTCGATGGCGTACACCTGGATCCGCCCCGAGGGAGGCGAGACCTTCGGCTCGGCCCGGGACGCCCAGACCGAGCGGCAGGGTTACGTCAACTGGTGGGAGCACACCCGCACCGGCGACGAGGAGTTCGGTCTCGGCGACGACGCACTGCACGAGGGATCGGTGCACACGAAGAAGCTGACCAGTGTCTTCGCGCTGGTCCGCGAGGTGACCGGTATTCAGACCCAGTCGTACGAGGACCTCAAGCGTGCCTACTTCGCCAGTCTCCGGACCAACGATGTCGACCGGATTCGATCTGCAGTCCGTCACGGAGCTGCGCGGGAAGCCGCACCTGCTCGATAGCGGCGTCCTGTTCACCGCGTCGGAACGCGCGCACTGCCGCTCCCGTCCCGACCCGCACGCCTCACTGGCCGGGATCTTCTCGGCCAAGGAGGCCTTCGTGAAGGCGCTCGGCTCCCTGGGCGGAGCGCCGGCGCACACCTTCCCCGAGGTGGAGATCGTGCACGGACCCGCGGGACAGCCCCGCATGCTCCTGCACGGGAGTGTCGGGCGGTGGTGCCGGGACCGGCACCTCGGCGTCGAACTGTCGATCAGTCACACCGGCGACCTGGCCGGAGCCGTCGTCGTCATCCTGGCCGGCCCGGCGACCGGTGGAAGGGAGCCGGCCGTATGAGCGCCCGCGCACTGCCGGACCTGGAGCACACCTGCGAAGTCGCCCTGCGCCCCAACGACTTCGACTGGGCCGGACACCTGAACAACAGCGTGTACGTCCAGCTCCTGGAGACCGGCCGCTGGGAGTGGGGGATCGCCTGCGGCGGTGACCCGCGGGAGGGTGAACTCGTCGCCGTGGTGCTCCAGCTCCGGCTGGACTATCTGACGGCGGTGGACTGGGACCCGGTGGGCCGCCTCGTCGTCCGCACCGCGCTCGCCGGACGGACCGCGTACAGCTTCAGCCTCACCCAGGGCATCGAACGCACCGACGGCACCGTCGTCGCCCGGGGCCGGGTCCGCCTCGGGCTCCTGCACCGCGACACCAAACGCGTCCACCGGGCCGACCTGCACACCCTGCTGAACATCCCCGGGCAGACGGCATGACCGCCCCCACCCTGCCCCGGGCCCTCGCCGAAGGAGCCCACCGGCAGGACGCGACCGTCACCTTCGGCACCTCCGCCCGGCGGGAGCGGCTGACGTACCCGGCCCTCGCCGAACAGATCGCCGCGGCCGCCCGAGGCTTCGCGGACCAGGGCGTACGTCCCGGGGAGCGGGTGATGCTCCGCATCGGCAGCTCCCGCGGCGACCTGCTGGCCCTCCTGGGACTGATGCACCTGGGCGCGACACCCGTCTCCGTCAAACCCCGTGTGCCCGGGGCGGTCGTCGGGCAGTACCTCGCCGAGGTGGCGCGGCAGCAGGGCGTCCGCCGCGCCGTCCGCCTCTCCGGACACGGCCTGAGCGAACTCCAATTGCTCCTGCGCCCCGGGGCCGCGCCCGACCCCGCGCCGGGGGACCCGGACGGCATCGCGTTCATCCAGTACACGAGCGGCTCCACCGGCATGCCCCGGCCCATACCGCTCAGCCACCGGGCCGTGCTCGGCAACATCGAAGCCATCAGCGCCGTCGCGGGCATGGAGCCCGGTCACGCCGGACTGATCGCCCTGCCGCTCCACCACGACATGGGCCTCATCGGCGTTCTGGCCTCCCTCGTCCGGGGCCTCGACCTGGTGATCGAGGAACCGGGCACCTTCCTGCGCAGACCCATGGCGGCCCTGCGGCTGATCCGTGACGCGGAGGGTGCGCACAGCGCGTTCCCCGACTTCATGCTGCGCTACCTCGCCGCCCGGATCGGTGAGGCGGCGGAGCCCGATCCCCAGCTGTTCCGCGCCTGGCGCACCGTCTTCTGCGGAGCCGAACCCATCCGCCGGCGGTCCGTCGACGCCTTCCTCGCCACCACCGGACACTGGGGGCTCGACCCCACCGCCCTGGTGTTCTGCTACGGACTCGCCGAGGCGGCACTGATGGCCACCTCGCACCGCTACGTGGACGCCGGCACCAGCTTTTGGACCGGCGGGCCGGCCACGACCGCATGCCTGGGCACCCCTGTACCGGGGCTGGACCTACGGGTCGTGGACGAGTCCGGCGCCGGCTGCGCGGACGCGGAGGTCGGCTCCGTACAACTGCGCGGCCCCACCCTGTTCGACGGCTACGACGGGGCGACCGATCACCGCACCACCTGGTTCGACACCGGCGACCTGGGGTGCCTGCGGTCGGGGCGGCTCCATCTGAGCGGCCGGCGCGGCGACCGCGTCTGTGTCAACGGGGTGAACGTCTTCGCCACGGACATCGAACAGGTGGCGGCGACCGTGGCAGGGGTCGCCGAATGCGTCGTGCTGCCGCACGGCGACTCGTTCGCCGTCGTCGTCGTGCCCGAACGGGCCCGGCGCATCGACACCCGCCACCTGGCGGCCTGTGTCACCACCGCCTTCGGCGCGGCCCCCGAGACCGTGATCGAGGTGTCGCACAGCGGTATCGCCCGGACCGCGAGCGGGAAGCCCGCGCGCACCCACATGGCCGCCCGGCTCGACCAGGGACTCCTGCGCTGACCCAGACCGCGTTTCCCCGAACCGGGGGCGGGCATCCGTCCGGCCCGGCATCGTGGGACGGTTGGCGTGGGCCGGGCACCGTGGGCCGGGGGAATGCGGCCGGGCATCGCGGGTAGTCGCGCGGTGTGATCGGTGAGTGAGGCGGATTGAATGGAAGCAGTTCCTGCCGGCGAAGGGGACCCGGTGCCCGGCGTGGCGCGGCGGGCGTCCTACGTCCTGGACGGCGACGGTGCATGGATAGCGGAGGCCCGGCGGCTGGCCGCCGTGTTCCTGACGCGGGCGCAGGCGGAGGACGCACTGCCCGTGTCGGCCCGCGCGATGGAGGTCACCCAGCTCGTGGTGAGCGAGCTGGTCACCAACGCCCGCAAGTACGCGCCCGGTCCCGTCCGGCTGGACCTGCGCATCGCCGGAGACGCCCTCGAGGTGATGGTCCGGGACGGCAGCACCGCGTTGCCCGTGGCCGGGGCCGCGAACCCGGACCGCGTGGGCCGGCACGGCCTGGAGATCGTGCTGGCCGTCGCCCGCGGGGTGGACGTGCAGCCCGAGCCGACCGGCAAACGCATCACGGCCCTCATCTCCCTCCTGGAGACCGGCGGCCGGTGACGGTACCCGCCGTGGTGGCGCACGGTGCCGCACGGCGGCTTCCCGGCCCGGGCGCCGGGCAGGAGCCCGGCGCCCGGGCCGGGGCTCAGGCGCCGACGTAGGACGCGAGGTGCTCGGCGGTGAGGGTGGAGCGGGCGGCGACCAGGTCGGCGGGGGTGCCCTCGAAGACGATCCGGCCGCCGTCGTGCCCGGCGCCCGGCCCGAGGTCGATGATCCAGTCGGCGTGTGCCATGACCGCCTGGTGATGTTCGACGACGACCACCGACTTGCCGGAGTCGACCAGCCGGTCGAGCAGACCGAGCAACTGCTCGACGTCGGCGAGGTGCAGACCGGTGGTCGGCTCGTCGAGGACGTAGACGCCGCCCTTCTCCGCCAGGTGCACGGCCAGCTTGAGACGCTGCCGCTCGCCGCCGGACAGCGTGTTCAGCGGCTGGCCGAGAGTGAGGTAGCCGAGCCCCACGTCGGCGAGCCGGCCGAGGACACGGTGCGCCGCCGGAGTGCGCGCCTCACCGGCGCCGAAGAACTCCTCCGCCTCGGCCACCGACATCGCGAGCACCTCGCTGATGTCCCGGCCGCCGAAGCGGTACTCCAGCACCGATGCCTGGAACCGCTTGCCCTCGCAGTCCTCGCAGGTGCCGGCCACCGAGGCCATCATCGCCAGATCGGTGAAGACGACACCGGCGCCGTTGCAGGTGGGGCAGGCGCCCTCGGAATTGGCACTGAACAGCGCCGGCTTGACGCCGTTGGCCTTGGCGAACGCCTTGCGGATCGGGTCCAGCAGCCCGGTGTACGTCGCCGGGTTGCTCCGCCGCGAGCCGCGGATCGGGCTCTGGTCCACCGACACCACGCCCTCGCCACCGGCTCCCGACGGTGTGCACAGCGACCCGTGCACCAGCGAACTCTTGCCGGAACCGGCGACACCGGTGACGACCGTGAGCACACCGAGCGGGATGTCGACGTCGACACCGCGCAGGTTGTGCGTCGTCGCCCCGCGGATCTCCAGCGCCTCGGAAGACTTGCGCACCGTCTCCTTGAGCGTCGCCCGGTCGTCGAAATGGCGGCCCGTGACGGTGTCACCGCGCCGCAGCCCCTCGACGGTTCCCTCGAAGCAGACGGTGCCGCCCGCCGTACCGGCGCCGGGGCCGAGGTCGACGACATGGTCGGCGATCGCGATCGTCTCCGGCTTGTGCTCCACGACCAGCACCGTGTTGCCCTTGTCCCGCAGCCGCAGCAGCAGGTTGTTCATCCGCTGGATGTCATGGGGGTGCAGGCCGATGGTGGGCTCGTCGAAGACGTACGTGATGTCGGTGAGCGGGGAGCCGAGATGGCGGATCATCTTGACGCGCTGCGCCTCGCCGCCCGACAACGTGCCCGACGGCCGCTCCAGCGCGAGGTAGCCGAGCCCGATCTCCACGAACGAGTCGAGGGTGCCGCCCAGGGACGTGAGCAGCGGCGCCACCGACGGCTCGGACAGACCGCGGACCCACTCGGCCAGGTCCCGGATCTCCATCGCGCAGGCGTCGGCGATGCTGATGCCCTTGATCTTCGATGACCGGGCCCCCTCGCTCAGCCGGGTGCCCTCGCACTCGGGGCAGGTGGTGAAGGTGACCGCCCGCTCCACGAACGCCCGGATGTGCGGCTGCATCGACTCCTTGTCCTTCGACAGGAACGACTTCTGGATCTTCGGGATCAGCCCCTCGTAGGTGAGGCTGACACCGTCGACCTTCACCTTGACCGGCTCCCGGTACAGGAAGTCCCGCGTCTCCTGGTCGGTGAACTTCCGGATCGGCTTGTCCGGGTCGACGAAGCCCGACTCGGCGTAGACCCGGACGGTCCAGAAACTGTCCGACTTCCAGCCGGGGATGGTGAACGCGCCCTCGGACAGCGACTTGGAGTCGTCGTAGAGCTGGGTGAGGTCGATGTCGGAGACGGTGCCCCGGCCCTCACAGCGCGTACACATCCCGCCGGTGCGTTCGTAGGTGGCCTTCACCGCCTTCTTGTTGCCGCGCTCGACGGTGATCGCCCCGCTCGCCCGGACCGAGGCGGTGTTGAAGGAGAACGCGCCGGGCGGGCCTATGTGCGGAGTGCCGAGCCGGCTGAAGAGGATGCGCAGCATCGCGTGGGCGTCGGTGACGGTGCCGACCGTGGAGCGCGGGTCGGAACCCATCCGCTGCTGGTCGACGATGATCGCGGTGGTCAGCCCTTCGAGGACGTCCACGTCGGGCCGCGCCGGGGTCGGCATGAAGCCCTGCACGAAGGCGCTGTACGTCTCGTTGATCAGCCGCTGCGACTCCGCCGCGATCGTGTCGAACACCAGCGAGCTCTTGCCCGAGCCCGACACGCCGGTGAACACGGTCAGTCGGCGCTTGGGGATCTCGACGCTGACGTCCTTGAGGTTGTTGACGCGTGCGCCGTGCACACGGATCAGTTCGTGGCTGTCGGCGCCGTGCGGTGCGGGCGGCTGCGCCTTCGTCCTCGTGGCCATGCTGGTGGTCTCGTCCTCTCGTAGGCGGTGCGCGGTCCTGGTCCTGATTCCGTTCGAGCCCTGGGGCCGGTTACGGCCCGGGGCCCGGGCCGTGGGGCTCAGCGGCGTTCCTGGATGCGGATCAGGTTGCCCGAAGGGTCGCGGAAGGCACAGTCGCGCACACCGTACGGCTGCTCGGTCGGCTCCTGGACGACCTCGGCGCTGTCGGCCCCCTGCAGTTTCGCGAAGGTGCCGTCGAGATCGTCGGTGGCCAGCAGCAGGCCCGCGTAGGTGCCCTTGGCCATCATCTCGGTGATCATGCGGCGCTCGTCGTCGGTGACCCCGGGGTCGGCGGCCGGCGGGGTCAGCACGATGGATGTGCCGGGCTGACCGGCGGGACCGACGGTGATCCAGCGCATGCCGCCGTGCCCGACGTCGCCCCGCACCTCGAAGCCGAGGGTGTCGCGGTAGAAGGCCAGGGAGGCCTCGGGGTCGTCGTGCGGGAGGAAACTCGCGTGAAGGGTGATGTCCATGGCCATCACGCTAGAGGTGGCCCGGCGCCGACGCTTCTCGATTCCTGACCGGTCTGGTCACCTGCTTCGCCACGCACGCCGGCATCCCCTCCGTCGCGTCCGCGGCAAGGCGCCGGTAGGCGCTGGGCGGCATGCCGACGAGTTCGGTGAAGCGCGTGCTGAACGTGCCCAGCGACGAGTTGCCGACCGCGAAGCAGACCTCGGTGACACTCAGGTCGCCGCGGCGCAGCAATGCCATCGCCCGCTCGATGCGACGCGTCATCAGGTAGCTGTACGGCGACTCGCCGTACGCGGCTCGGAACTCCCGGCTCAGATGCCCGGCCGACATGTGCACGCCCCGGGCGAGCGCCTCGACGTCCAGCGGCTGCGCGTACTCCCGGTCGATCCGGTCACGGACCCGGCGCAGCCGCGCGAGATCGCGCAGCCGCTGTGCCGAGGCGGATGAACCGGTCATACGCGAAATCGTATACACGCCCACCGTCCGGCCGGGGCGGGATCCGCCGGGGCGGACGACCGTGGACGGAACAACAGGGTTCCCGGCATGGTTGTGACCGGTGCGCGTACGGCCGCGGCCGTACGGGATCATGAGTGCGAGGCGGACGTGTCCGTCGAAGGATGCGGGAGAAGGGCGAGAGACGATGACGAGGACCGAGGAGAAGGCGCTGCTGGCGGGCGGCTGTTTCTGGGGTATGGAGGAGCTGATCCGCACGTTCCCGGGCGTCCTGAGCACACGCGTCGGCTACAGCGGTGGCGACGTCCCTGACGCCACGTACCGCAATCACGGCACCCACGCCGAGTCGATCGAGATCACCTACGACCCGGCGGTCACCGACTACCGCACGATCCTGGAGTACTTCTTCCAGATCCACGACCCGAGCACGAAGAACCGGCAGGGCAACGACATCGGGCTGAGCTACCGCTCCGCCATCTTCTACTTCGGCGACGAGCAGAAGCGCGTCGCCGAGGAGACGATCGCCGACGTCGACGCGTCGGGTCTGTGGCCCGGGCCCGTGGTCACCGAGGTCGCACCGGCCGGCCCGTTCTGGCCGGCCGAGCCCGAGCACCAGGACTACCTCCAGCGGTACCCGGACGGCTACACCTGCCACTTCGTCCGCCCCGGCTGGCGTCTGCCCCGGCGCGCGGAGTCCTGAGCCGCTGAGATCCCAGGACGTCGGACCGGATGGCACCCACCACGTCCCACGCCCAGGGGGCGCGCACGCGAGGCGGCGCGCCCCCTGGGCGTG
>NZ_JBHSPC010000001.1:38379-81803 GCF_042656345.1 Streptomyces incanus | reverse complement strand
TCCGGTCCGGGTCCCGGACCGGAGCCCCGGTGGTCACTCGACGAGCTTGCCCTCGGTGGAGACCTCCCGCATCAGGGAAGAGATCTCGTCGGGCACGGGCGGGACGCTCTCGCGGGTGACGCCCGTCGTCGAGGACCGGACGAGGTCGACCCGCGCGGCGAGGGGGGCGGCCTTGAGGCCGAAGGCGTGCGCGAGATCCTGGTGGCCGGCGATGTCGGGGTGGACGCCGATGTCCTCCATGCGCTTCTCGATCGCGGACGGCTCCGTCAGTCCCGTGCGCAGGTCCTCCTCGTCGCGCACCCCGCCCGCGTGCTCGGTCATGGCGTTGCGGATGGCGCGCTGGAGGGCGCGGACGTTCTCCGGACCGTCCGCGGCGAGCAGGCCGGCGACCTCCGCGCGAGCCTCGGCCTCGGCGTCCGCCGACCGCGGCTGCGCGGTCAGGCCCTGTGAGGGGGCGGCGGCCGCCGTGGCCGGTGATCCGGCCGTACACCAGCAGCTTGATGAGGCTGTTGCCGCTCCGGCCCCGACCGGGCCGGAGCGGGCGGACATCCGTCAGCCGAACTGGCCGGGCTGGTAGTCGCCGGCGGGCTGCCGGTTGATGACGTTGATGCGGTTGTAGGTGTTGATGACCGAGATGAGGGAAATGAGCGCGACGAGTTGGTCCTCGTCGTAGTGCTTGGCCGCGTCGGCCCATGCCTCGTCGGTGACGCCGCCGGCGGCGTCGGCGATACGGGTGCCCTGTTCGGCGAGTTCGAGTGCGGCGCGTTCGGCCTCGGTGAAGACGGTGGCCTCGCGCCAGGCGGCGACGAGGTGGAGGCGCTGGGCGGTCTCGCCGGCGTGGGCGGCGTCCTTGGTGTGCATGTCGGTGCAGAAGCCGCAGCCGTTGATCTGACTGGCGCGGATCTTCACCAGTTCCTGGGTGGCGTGCGGCAGGCCCGATTCGGACGCCGCCTTGCCCGCCGAGGTGATGTGCCTCAGCACCTTGGCGCCGAGCGCGTTGCCGGAGAAGTCGAGACGGGCATCCATGGTGATCTCCTGGGTCGCGATTGCGGTGATGTACTTCTGACGGGACAGCCCGCCGAGGTGTGACAGGACCCGGGGTGTGACGAACGTCTCTCTGTCGGAGAGGCGCGCGAGAAGCGGGCCGGCGGGGATGCGGCGGGGCCGCGGAGGCGTCGTTCGGGAAGTGGCGAACGAGCGATAACCTGGCCGTATGCAGGACCACGCCTCCTCACCCGCCGAGAGCGGCGCCACCCTGCCGTGTGCCCTGGGCGCGCTCGGTGACCCGACGCGGCTCGGCACCGTCCGGGGGCTGTACGGCGGTGAGGAACGCGGAGGGGGCCGGCTTCGCGCCCCTGTCGCCAAGTCGGCCCTCGGCCATCACCTCAAGGTGCCGCGCGAGGCGGGGATCACGCGGAACCGGCAGGAGGGCACACGCTGCTTCGTCGCCCTGCGCCGCGACAGCCTCGACGCCCGGTTCCCGGGACTGCTGTCGGCGGCCGTCGCCGAGCACGTCGGCGGGCATGTCACCGAGACCCGCGACGAGGACTGACACCCGGCCCGGGTACGGGAACAATGAGGGGACTGGAAGCCCGGACGGGGGAGCGGAGCGTCGGTGAGCGAGCGTCAGGAATGCGACTGGACGGACATGACGCCAGGAGATTTTGACCGGGACGCTCCGCTGTGCCTGAACGTGGGCACCGGACCCGTCGTGGTCCCGGCGGAACCCGACGCGTACGGCACGGTGCCCCTGTTCGGCGAGGAGGCGGTGGCCCGGCGCCCCGGCCCGCGCCGCCCCCCGCGCGGCGGCACGCCCGCCGAGCAGGAGCACCTGTTCTGACCCGGCCCGGTGCACCGCTGCCGGCGGTCAGCCGTTGCGCAGGGTGCGGGCGGGCAGCAGACCGAGGGCCTGTACCGGTGGAACCAGGCCGGCATCGCCCGGAAATGCTTCGACGGCGTGCTCCGGACGCTGCCCGTCGCGGTCGTCGGCCTGGCCGGCCTGCTGCCCGTCGCCCGCCGGGTCGACGGCCTCGCCCTCGGCGACGACGCGGCGCGCGGACTGGGCGTCCCGGTGCGGGCGACCCGCGTCACCGCCGTGGTGCCGGCGAGGCTACTCTCCGTGGCGGCCGTCACCCTCGCGGGCCCCGCCGGCTTCGTGGGCCTGATGGCCCCGCACGCGGCACGGGCCCTTGGAGGGCGCCGGCACCCCGGGCCCTCCCGGTCGCGGTGCTGCTCGGCGCCGTACCGGTGTGCACCGCCGGGCTGTTGGGTCGCACCGTGATCGCACCGGCCCAACCGGGCACCGGCCTCATGACGGCCGTCATCGGCACGCCGTACTTCCGGTACGTGCTCGTACGCAGTCGGCGGTAACGGAAGCGGGGTGCCGTCGGCCCCGTGGGGCGACCGACGGCACCCGGCCGGTCCGGGCGGGAACGGTCAGCCGAAGGCCCTGACCGCCTGGTAGTACGTCCACGCGGTGCTGTTGCAGGCGGTCTTCGTGGCCCCGGTGTAGCCGGTGCAGACGCGCTTCAGGTCTTCGTAGAAGGCGCTGTCGAGGCGTGCCTTGTTGGCGTCGAAGGAGCCGGCCGCCTTGTAGTTGCGGTAACCGAAGTCGTGGCGTGCGCAGGATGTCGCGAAGGGGAAGCCGAACGGGTTGTCGGGGGACGTGGAACAGTAGTCGGTGCTCCAGTTGAACCCGTAGGCGCTCCAGGCGGCCTGGTTGGAGCGCGCGGCGACCCACTGGTTGTAGCTCGACGCGCTGGTCTGCGTCCAGCCGGCGAGGACCTGCGCCTTGTCGGCGGGAGCGGCCTCGGCGGCTGTGGCGGTACCCAGGACACCGACGGCGGCGAGAGCCGACGTGGCCAGGGCAGTGGCGAACTTGCGGTGCATCCCATACCTCCACGAGGCTGTGACCCGACCACCGGGCCACAGGTTCATGACAAGAAGATGCCCGTGCCGTCCACGCGTTCACACCATGACCGGCTCAACAATTCGTTGACGTCCGGGGTGATCGGGTGTCGTGATCGTGTTGCTCAGGCCAACTCCCCACCCAGTGGCGGGTGCTGACGGAAGCACACCGAGGCGGTGCGGCCGCAGGCGCGGGCGGGTGGCTGAGGCGGCCCGGTCCGGTTCAACTCGCCCTGCCCGCGATCGACTCACTCCGTTCACGCTCAACTCGCCCTTTCTGTAGGCGCGTTGCTGTGCGAGACTCATTGATCGTCAAGTCCGTGATCCATCGTGGGACGGAGTTCGTCATGCCGGCCGGCAGGTCCAGTCATCCGCAGATCGACACCAGCAGGGCGCACCCCGCGCGGGTCTACGACTGGTTGCTCGGCGGGAAGGACAATTACCCCGTGGACGAGGCCGTCGGTGAGAAGCTGCCGCCCCAGGCGCGGGACGCCGCCCGGCAGAACCGCCGATTCATGCACCGGGCCGCGGCCTGGCTCGCCGGGCAGGGCGTCGACCAGTTCCTCGATGTCGGAACCGGCATCCCCACCGAGCCGAACCTGCACCAGATCGTGCAGGCCGTCGTCCCGGCCGCGAAGGTCGTCTACACCGACAACGACCCCATCGTTCTGCGGCATGCGGAAGCCCTGCTGATCAGCAGTCCCGAGGGTGCCACGGACTACTTCCAGGCCGATGTGCGCGATCCCGGGGAGATCGTCGACCACGCCCGGACCGTCCTCGACTTCGGCCGTCCGGTCGCGTTGTCCCTGATCGCCCTCCTGCACTTCATCCCCGACGACCAGGAACCCCGCGCCATTGTCGGCGAGTTGCTCTCCGCACTTCCACGGGGCAGCTACCTGGTGCTGTCGCACGTGACGTCCGACCTCCACGCGGAACTGGCCGCCCAGGTCACCGCCGAGTACGCCCGTGCCGGCATCCGCCTAGGCTTCCGCACCCGCCCCGAAGTCGCCCGCTTCTTCGACGGCCTGGACCTGGTGGAGCCGGGTCTGGTCACCGCCACGGAGTGGTTCCAAGGGACCCCGGCCCCGGCACCCGAGGACAGCGGCATCTACGCGGGCGTCGCCCGGCTCCGCTGACCCCCGCCCGGCCCCGCGCCGGACCCGCCGTGCCCGCCCGAGGACCTCTTTCGGGCGGGCAGGACGCCAACGGTCCTCCCGCAGGGCCGAAACCCCGGCTCCCGTCACCCCAGCGGCACCGTCACCTCGCCCGCTCCCCGGGCCTTCGGCCCGCCCGCGACACGCACCGTGAACGGCCGCCCGGTGCCCGAGGCGGTGACCCGCAGGATGTCGCCGTCGCGCACGACCCGGAAGGACGCGGCCCGCGCGCCCGTCGTGTCGGGCACGCTGACCTCGGCCTCGTAGCGGGGCGAGGCGGGCGGGTGGACGAGCAGGACCGGCGCGTCCAGCCAGTCGCCGTCCGGCCGCGCCTCGTCGGCGGCCAGTGGCAGTACGGCGCACTCCCGGACGTACAGCGGGAGGCTGTCGTAGCCGTGCCGCTCGGTGCGCCAGCGCGGGCCGGTGACCCTCTCGCCGCTCAGCAGGTGGGTCCAGGTGCCCTCCGGCAGGTAGACCTCCACCTCGCCGCCGGTGTCGAAGACGGGGGCGACGAGCAGGTCCGGGCCCAGCATGTACTGGCGGTCCAGCTGACGGCACGACGGGTCGTCCGGGAACTCCAGCACCATCGGCCGCATCATCGGCACCCCGGTGTCGTGCGCCTCGACGGCTGCGCCGTACAGGTAGGGCATCAGCCGGTGCTTGAGCAGGGTGAACCGCCGGGCGACGTCCACCGCCTCGTCGCCGAACTCCCACGGCACCCGGTACGACGTGGAACCGTGCAGCCGGCTGTGCGAGGACAGCAGGCCGAAGGCGAGCCAGCGCTTGAAGACCGAGGGGTCCGGCGTGCCCTCGAAACCGCCGATGTCGTGGCTCCAGAAACCGAACCCGCTCAGCGACAGCGACAGACCGCCCCGCAGCGACTCGGCCATCGCTTCGAAGGACGACCAGCAGTCGCCGCCCCAGTGCACCGGGTACTGCTGCCCGCCGACGGTCGCGGACCGGGCGAAGAGCACGGCCTCGCCCTGCCCGCGCTCCTTCTCGAGCAGCTCGAACACCGTCCGGTTGTAGAGCTGCGTGTAGTAGTTGTGCATCCGCTCGGGGTCCGAGCCGTCGTGCCAGACCACGTCGGTGGGGATGCGCTCGCCGAAGTCCGTCTTGAAACAGTCCACGCCCTGGTCGAGCAGGGGCTTCAGCTTCGACTGGAACCAGGACCGCGCCTCGGGACTGGTGAAGTCGACCAGGCCCATGCCGGCCTGCCACAGGTCCCACTGCCACACGTCGCCGTCGGCCCGGCGCACCAGGTGCCCGAGGGCGGCGGCCTCGTCGAAGAGCGGCGACTTCTGGGCGATGTACGGGTTGATCCAGGCACTGATCCGCAGGCCCTTCTCCTTGAGCCGGGCCAGCATGCCGTCCGGGTCCGGGAAGACCTCGGGATCCCACTGGAAGTCGCACCACTGGTACTCGCGCATCCAGAAGCAGTCGAAGTGGAACACCGTGAGCGGGATGCCGCGGTCGGCCATGCCGTCCACGAACGACGTCACCGTCTCCTCGTCGTACGACGTGGTGAACGAGGTGCTGAGCCACAGGCCGAACGACCAGGCCGGCGGCAGGGCGGGACGGCCGGTGAGGGCCGTGTAACGGGTGAGGACGTCCTTCGGGGTGGGGCCGGCGACGACGTAGTACTCCAGCGACTGGTCCTCGACGCTGAACTGCACCTGGCCGACCGACTCCGAGCCGACCTCGAAGGACACCGCACCGGGGTGGTTGACGAAGACGCCGTAACCGCGGGACGACAGGTAGAACGGGATGTTCTTGTAGGACTGCTCGCTGCTGGTGCCCCCGTCGGCCTGCCACACGTCGACCGTCTGGCCGTTCTTGACGAACGGGGTGAAGCGCTCGCCGAGGCCGTAGACCTGTTCCCCGACACCCAGTGCCAGCCGGGTCAGCATGTGGTGCTGCGCCCCGTGGCCGGTGGTGACGAAGGCGGTGTTCCTGGCGTCCGAACGGGTCAGCTCGCGCCCGTCCGCGTCGTGGAAGGCGAGTGCGAAGGGGCCGGACCCGTCGAGGCGGAGCGTCAGCGGTCCGCTGGTCAGCTCGGTGACCGGGCCGTCCTGGCGTACCGTCCCGGCGCCGTCGGCGTCGCCGGCCAGGGCGAAGTCGGGCCCCGGCCGTCGCTTGCCCGCGTGATGGGTGACGCGGACACCGATCACACCCTCGGCGGGGGAGAAGCACTCGACCGTGACGAGCGGCGCGTTGAGGGTGTCGCCCCTCCGTGCCACCTTCCGTACGGAGGCGTAGGTGGTGAAGCGCTTCGATTCCGGGCGCACCTCGCGTACCTCGGTGGCGTACGAGATCTGGACGCCGTCGCGGATGCGCCAGAAGCCGTCGGTGAACTTCATGATCTTCCTCGATGGGGGAGGGGGCGATGGCGGGAGGAAAGCGGTATTTGACCAGGAACTATGACAGGTTCAAGGGTTTCTGTCACGCCCTGGTGCGGGGAGATCGCGCTGTCGGGGGGCTAGCGCGACCGGCGCCCGGTGACGTATTAGTAATCAGGCAAAACAAATTGCACCCGACCTCAGGGCCGAGTTTCCCACGAGCGGGGTCGACTAATCGTCGAAGCGCTTCACCAGCTCGGATCCACCCTCGGCCACACCCTTCCCACGAGCCGCCCGGCCCGGCGGAACGCCGAGCCGGGCCCACCCAGGGGCACCCACCGTGACAGCACATCCTCCGGTCGCCGCACAGCGTGGTCGGCACCGTCCGCGCAGAGCCGTCACGTCCTTCGCCGCCGTCGCCGTCCTGGTCGCCGGGGCGGCGCTCACCGGCTGCGCACAGCAACGGGACAGTGACGTGTACACCGTGATGAACTCCTCGACCGACGAGTCCTACCACCGCTGGGACGCCGAGGCGATGGCCCGCTGCGGCAAGCAGCTCGGCATCCGCATCGAGCAGCAGAGCGTCCCTGCCGCGCAGGTGATGACGAAGGCGCTGCGCATGGCCTCGTCGAAGTCGCTGCCGGACATCGTGCAGTTCGACGCCTCCGAGATGCCGACCTTCGCCGAGGCGGGCGGACTCGTCGACCTGCGCGCCCTCGGCCTCGAAACCGACGCCGTCCCCGAGGGCATCGTCGGGTTCGGTTCCTACCAGGGCACGTACTACGGCGCGGCCCGGTCCGTGAACACCCTCGCCCTCTTCTACAACAAGGACATCCTGGACCGGGCCGGCCTGGAGGCCCCCGCCACCTGGGACGAGCTGCGCGACACGGCGAAGCGGCTCACCGAGGGCAAGCGCTACGGCCTGGCGCTCAGCGCGGGCGGCGCCGAGGACGGCGTCTTCCAGTTCACGCCCTTCATGTGGTCCAACGGCGGCGACGAGACCGAGCTGGACAGCCCGCAGGTCGTCGAGGCGCTCGACTACTGGAAGGCGCTGCTCCAGGACGGTTCGCTGTCCAAGTCCACCGTCAACTGGACCCAGGCCGACGTCAACGACCAGTTCATGGCCGGCAACGCCGCCATGATGATCAACGGCCCATGGCAGGTCGAGACCCTCAACACCGACGAGTCCCTGCACTGGGGCATCGCCCAGATCCCCGTCCCGCAGGCCGGCGACGCCTCGGTGGGACCGCTCGGCGGCGCGGTGCTCACCGTGCCGAAAACCGGTGACGAGGACCGCGAGAGGACGGCCGGCCGCATCGTCGCCTGCCTCGCCGGCGAGAAGGAACAGCTCACCTACGCCCTGAACAGCTGGATGGTCCCGGCCCACGAGAAGGCCGCCGCCGCCTGGCGCGACCGCGTGCCCGAACTCGACGCGCTGGCCGACCAGGTAGCCGAGGCCCGCTCCCGCACCGGCAAGCTCGGCGCCGGCTGGTCCTCCGCGTCCCTCGCGCTGCAGAGCGCCTTCCAGTCCGCCCTGACCGGCCAGTCCAGCGAGGCCGCCCTGAAGCGCGCTCAGCAGCGGGCCACGAGCGGGAACCGAGGTACGCGCCCATGACCACCGTCACCGACACCGCCGCGGCCTCCACGCCGGCGCTCGGGAAGGCGGCCGCCCCGGACCCGGCCCGGCTGCGCCGCCGTCGCCGGCTCGCCCGGTGGGGCTTCGTCGTCCCCGCCGTCGTCTTCATGCTGCTGTTCTTCGGCTATCCGCTCGTCCGCAACGTCGTGATGAGCTTCCAGCACTACACACCGAAGACGTTCTTCACCGGAGAAGCGCCCTTCAACGGCACCGACAACTGGTCGGCCGTCCTCCAGGACGCCCTCTTCGGCAAGGCGCTGTGGCACACCCTCGTCTTCACCGCCGGCTCCCTGCTCGGCCAGTTCTGCATCGGGCTCGCGCTCGCCGTCTTCTTCAGCCGCAGGTTCCCCCTCGGCGGCGTCCTGCGGTCCCTGATCCTGCTGCCCTGGCTGGTTCCCATGGTGGTGTCCGGCATCGTCTGGCGCCGCATCCTCGACCAGGACACCGGCGTACTCAACACCTTCCTGGGCACCATCGGCCTCAGCGGCGACACCCCGTGGCTGACCAGCCCCGACATGGCCCTGCTGTCGGTGGTCCTCGTCAACATCTGGATCGGCATCCCGTTCAACACGGTCATCCTGTACGGAGGCCTCCAGGAGATCCCGAAGGAGCTGTACGAGGCGGCCTCCCTGGACGGCGCCTCGGCCTGGCGCACCTTCCGCTCCGTCACCCTGCCCGTGCTGAGACCGGTGATCACGGTCGTCCTCGTCCTCGGCTTCATGTCGACGGTGAAGATCCTCGACCTCATCCTCGCCCTCACCGACGGCGGCCCCGCCGACGCCACCCAGACGCTGGGCACGCTCACCTACCAGAACTCCTTCGTCCAACTCGACTTCGGAGCGGGCGCCGTCGTCGGCAACGTCCTCATCCTCATCTCCGCGGCGTTCGCCGTGTTCTACCTGCGGGCCAACCGCACCGACGGGAAGTGACCGACATGGCCGCTCACACACTTGCCCCCGCCGCACCCCGCGCACGGGGCCGCCGCCTGGGCTCCACCGTGGCGGGCCTGCTCGTCCTGGGCGTCATGCTCTTCCCGCTCTACTGGATGCTCAACACGGCACTCCAGCCCGAGTCCGGACTGCTCCAGGTCGACCCGGTTCCCGCCGGCCTGGACCTGTCCGGATTCTCGAAGGCCATCAGCGACCAGGGCGGACACCTGCTCACCTCCCTGGTCGTCTCCCTCGGAGCCGTCGCCATCTGCCTCACCGTCTCCGCGCCCGCCGCCTACGGGTTGGCCCGCTTCGGGCTGCGTGGCACCCGCACCATCGTGTTCGGCACCCTCATCACCCAGATGGTGCCGGGCATCGTCATCGCCAACGCGCTCTACGACTCCTACGTCGACCTGGGCCTGGTCAACTCCCACTTTGGCCTGATGCTCGCGGACGCCTCGCTCGGCATCCCCTTCTCCATCGTGCTGATGCGCGCCTTCATGGTGTCCATCCCGGGCGAGGTCGTCGAGGCCGCGCAGATCGACGGCGCCGGCCCGCTGCGCACCTTCGTCCGCGTGGTGCTGCCGATGAGCCGCAACGCCCTGATCACCTCGGGCCTGTTCGCCTTCCTGTTCGCGTGGAGCGACTTCATGTTCGCGCTCACCCTGAACACCACCGACGACGTCAAACCGATCACCCTGGGTATCTATCAGTACATCGGCGCCCACGTCGGCGACTGGGGTTCGGTCATGGCCGCATCCGTGCTCTCCGCCGTGCCCGCGGCGATCCTGCTCGTCCTCGCCCAGAAGTACATCGCCGCCGGTATCGCCGGAGGCTCCGTCAAGTGACCACCGCACGCCCCGAGGAGGGCCCCAGCACCGTCACCGACGCCCCGTACCGCGAGAGCGACCCCGCCCGGCGCGTGGCCACCGACAACCGGTACGAGGAGGCCCCGACACCCGACGTCCGTCACACCGCGACGGGCCGGCCGGTGGTGCCCCACACCCTCACCGACCTGCTGGTGGACCTCAAGGAGCAGTACGGGGCCGCGCTGCCGCCCCTCCACATCACCGAGAACGGCTCCGCCGAGGACGACCCGGTCGCCGACGGCGTCGTCCACGCCCCCGACCGCGTGGCCTGCCTGCGCGACCACCTCACCGCCCTGCGCGCCGCCATCGACCGGGGCGTCGACGTACGCGACTACTACGTCTGGCCCCTGCTCGACAACTTCGAGTGGGCCCACGGCTACGGCAAGCGCTTCGGCATCGTCCGCGTCGACTACGACAGCCGGCGGCGCATCCCGAAGGGCAGCTACCACTGGTACCGGCGGATGATCGCCGCACAGCACCCCTGACGGGCGACGGGCACCGGGGCCGTCCCGTCGGCGAGAGCCCTCGCGGGCTCCCGGTGCCGCGGTCAGTCCGACTGTGCCGGGCCGCCTGCCCCGGTTCCGGGCACCATACGGAACTCCACGTCGACGACGCCGTCGACATTGCGGCACAGCTCCTCGAGCTTCCGGGCCGTCGCGGGGGAGGACAGCTGCCCGGTGAGCCTGACGTGACCGTGCGTCACGTCGACCTCCACCGCCGAGGGCGCCTCGCCCAGCGCCCGCACCAGCACGTCCTCGACGATCTCCGTACGGATCGCCCGATCCTCGCGTACGAAGACGCGCAGCAGGTCGCTCCTGCTCACCACACCCCTCAGCCGCCCCGCCGAATCGACCACCAGCAGCCGCTTGATCCCGTGCTGCGCCATCACCCGGGCGGCGTCCACCACGCTCCAGTCCTCGGCGGCACACAGCGCGGGCGACGTCATCAGTCCGGCGGCGTCGGTGGCCCACGCCTTCTCCGGCTGGGGCACCACGCCCGGGCCACCGGCATCGCCCTCCTGCCGGCCCCACATCTTGTGCAGCAGATCCGCCTCGGACACCACGCCCACCGGGCGGTCGTCGGCGTCCACGACGGGAACGGCTGTGATGTCGTACTCGAGCAGCAGGTGCGCGATCTCCTTGAACGGCGTCGCGCCCTGGATCCGGACGACCGCGCCGCTCATCACGTCGCGCACCTTCTGGTGGCTCATCGTGGTGGTTCCTCTCTGCTGCCGGCGCAAGACCGATGGAGGGACGACCCATGTGCGCCTGAGGCCGTCACCAACATCATTGTCGGTCGGGACGCGTGAGCGGAGAAATGACGGAGGCCCGCGACGGCAGTACCGCCGACGGAAAGGGGCCACGGCCACCGATCGGCACCCACTCGGCATGAGGCATGAGGCATGAGGCATGAGGAGCGGGTGCCGAGCGGTGCGGTCAGCAGATCCGCGGGAGCTGTTCCCCCATCGGCATGTCCACCACGCGCGTGCCGCCGAGTCCGGTCCGCGCGACGACCATGCCCGGATGGTCCGTGACCGCCTCACCGATGATCGCGGCCTCACCACCGAGGGGGTGTGCCTTCATCGCGGCCAGGACCGCGTCGGCGTGCTCCCGGGGCACGAAGGCGACGAGCTTGCCCTCGTTGGCCACGTACATCGGGTCGAGCCCCAGCATGGCGCAGGCACCGGCCACGGGCTGCGGCACCGGGACGGCGCGTTCCTGGACGACGACCCCGCACCCCGAGGCCGCGGCGATCTCGTTGAGCGAGGCGGCCAGGCCGCCGCGGGTCGGATCGCGCAGCACATGCAGATCGGAGGTGACGGACAGCATCGCGTCGACGAGCCCGCCGAGCGCCGCGCAGTCGCTCTCGATCCCGACCTCGAACCGCAGGTTCTCGCGCTCGCTCATGATGGCCACGCCATGGAGGCCGATGGCGCCGCTGACCACGACGACATCGCCGGGAGCCACCCGCTCCGGGCGCAGGTCGACCCCCGCGGGGATCAGACCGATGCCCGAGGTGTTGATGTAGATCCCGTCGCCGTGCCCGGCCTCCACCACCTTGGTGTCGCCCGTGACCACGCGCACTCCGGCCGTCCGGGCGGCGGCACCGAGCGCCTGGGCCACGCGGGAGACGGTGTCGAGTTCGACCCCCTCCTCCAGGATCAGGCCGCACGACAGGTAGGCCGCACGGGCCCCGCTCATGGCCAGGTCGTTGACGGTGCCGTTGACGGCGAGGTCACCGATGCTCCCCCCGGGGAAGAACAACGGCCGGACGACGAAGGAGTCGGTGGAGAACGCGAGCCGCGTACCGTCGAGTTCGATCACGGCGGAGTCGGTCAGCGCGGCCGGCACGAGCCCGCCGAGTCCCGGAAGGACGACCTGCTCGATCAACTCGGCGGACATGGCGCCGCCCCCGCCGTGGCCCATCACCACGCGCGGCCGGTCGCGCAACGGCGCCGGGCAGGTCCAGGAGAGCAGGTCCGGGCGTGCGGTGGTGTCAGACAACGGAACTGTCCTCCCGACTCGGGACCGTCACGGTCGCCGCGCCGCCGGTCGCCGCGCCGCCGGTCGCCGCGCCGCCGGTCGCCGCGCCGCCGGCCGGCGTCTGGCGGGAGTCCGGGCGGGAGCCGGGACGGGCCGGCAGGTCCAGCCGCCGGTACAGGTAGTACGCGGCGCAGGCACCCTCACTGGAGACCATGGTGGCGCCGAGCGGCGTGCGCGGGGTGCACGTCATCCCGAACGCCTCGCACTCGTGCGGCTTCAGCAACCCCTGGAGCACCTCTCCGCTGCGGCACTCGGCCGGTTCGAGCGTGGCGATGTCCCCGACCTGGAAGCGGTGCTCGGCGTCGTGGTCCCGGTAGCGCGCCGACAGGCGCCAGCCGCTGTCCGGGATGACCCCGATACCGCGCCAGGCGCGATCGGCGACCTCGAAGACGTCGTCCAGCATGGCCCGCGCGGCGGGGTTGCCCCCGGACGGGACCGCCCGCGGGTAGGCGTTGTCGACCGTGTGCTCCCCACGTTCCAACTGCCGCACGGTCCGCCGTACGCCTTCCAGGACGTCCAGCGGCTCGAACCCGGTCACCACGATGGGCACCCGGAACCGCTCGGCGAGCGCCGGATACTCGGCCGTTCCCATCACGCTGCACACATGTCCGGCCGCCAGGAACGCCTGCACCCGGCAGTCCGGCGACTGCATGATCGCCTCGATCGCGGGCGGGACCCGGACGTGCGAGACGAGCAGGCTGAAGTTGCGGATGCCGCGCTTGCGCGCCTGATGCACCGTCATCGCGTTGGGCGGTGCCGTGGTCTCGAAGCCGATGCCGAAGAACACGACCTCCCGGTCCGGGTTCTCCTCCGCGAGCCGGAGCGCGTCGAGCGGGGAGTACACGACGCGCACGTCACCGCCTTCGGCCCGGACCTGGAACAGGTCACGACCCGTGCCCGGGACTCGGAGCATGTCGCCGAAGGAGCAGAAGATCACCTCCGGCCGCGAGGCGATCGCCAGCGCCTTGTCGATCATCTCCAGCGGCGTCACACACACCGGGCAACCCGGTCCGTGGATCAACTCCACTTCATCGGGCAACAGTTGGTCGATGCCATGCCGGATGATGCTGTGGGTCTGGCCGCCGCACACCTCCATCAGCGCCCACGGCCTGGTCACCGTCGCTCTGATGTCGTCGAGCAGTCGCGCCGCCAGTTCGGGGTTCTGGAACTCGTCGATGTACTTCATCGCTGCACCTCCCGGCCGAGGCCGTCACCGCCGCCGGCCTGGGCGGCCTGCTCCCATGGATCGCCGAACTCCTCCTGCAGCATGCCGAGGTTCTCGAACAGCTCCAGGGTCCGGTGGGCCGACTCCTCGTCCAGCCGCTGCAGGGCGAAGCCGACATGGACGATGGCGTACTCGCCGACCCGCAGGTCGGGCAGGTACTCCAGGCACACCTCCTTGACCACTCCGCCGAAGTCGACGGTGGCCATCCGGGTGCCGTCCCGTTCCTCGACGCTCAGCACTCTGCCGGGGACCGCCAGGCACATACGTATCTCCTCACTTGTCGTGGCTCGTGGCTCGTGGTTCAGGGCTCGTGGTTCGGGGCTCGCGCCCGTCACCCGGCCCCGGCTCGCGCCCGGGCGCCCACCACCATCTGTCCGAGAGCCAGTCCGCCGTCGTTCGGCGGGACTTCGCGGTGGCGCAGCACGGTGAAACCGTCCGCGCGCAGGTCGCGGGCGCAGGCCGAGGAGAGCAGCGTGTTGGAGAACACGCCGCCGGTCAGCGCAACCGTCCGCAGACCGGTGGCCCCGCCGGCCGCGGCACACACCGTCCGTACCAGGCGGGCGACGGCGAGATGGAAGCGAGCGGCGATCACGCCCACGGGCACGCCCCGCCGTACGTCCTCGACGACCGCGGCCAGCAGGGGCCCCGGGTCGGCGGTGAGCGGCGCGGAACCCGGCTCCGGACGCCCCTCCAGGCGGAAGACGTAGCGCGGGTCGTCGGCCACGTCACCGGCGGCCACCGCCGCCGCCTCCAGTTCGATCGCCGCCTGCGCCTCGTATCCCGCGTGCTGGCAGACCCCCGCCAACGACGCGACGGCGTCGAAGAGCCGGCCCATGCTGGACGTCGGCACACAGTTCAGTCCTTGCGCCAACTGGGCACCCAAGACAGTAAGTTCAGCGGGCGGGCAGGCGAGCGTACACGGCAGGTCGGCGGCGGCGATGCCCGCCGCGTACAGATGCGCCAGGGCCATGCGGTACGGCCGCCGCACCGCCGCGTCGCCGCCGGGCAGCGGCACGTAGGCCAGATGCGCGAACCGCTGGAACCCGTCGTAGTCCGCGACCAGGAACTCACCGCCCCACACAGCACCGTCGTCCCCGTACCCGGTGCCGTCGTAGGCCACCCCGATCACCCGGTCACCGGCCGCCACACCGCGCTCGGCCAGTACGGCGGCGATGTGCGCGTGATGGTGCTGAACCCGGACCACCGGGCGGCCCTCGGCGTGCCGCCGCGCCCACGCACCCGACCGGTATCCCGGGTGGCCGTCGGTGACCAGCACCGTCGGACGCACACCGGTCACCGACTCCAACTGCCGCTCGGCACGGCCGAACGCCCGCTGCGTGGCCAGGTCGTCCATGTCCCCGATATGGGCGGACAGCCAGGCCTTGGCGCCGTCCGCGAGGCAGAAGGCGTTCTTCAGATCGCCGCCGACGGCGAGCGCGGGGACCACCGGCACGGGCAGGGTGACCGGCAGCGGGGCATAGCCGCGTGAGCGACGCAGCACCAGCGGCTCGCCGTCACAGACGCGGACCACGGAGTCGTCGCACGGCACATGGATGGGGCGGTCGTGCGTGAGCCAGGCGTCGGCCAGACCGGCCAGCCGTTCCAGGGCGTCCTCGTCGTCCGTGACGATGGGTTCCCCCGACACGTTGCCACTCGTCATCACCAGCAGCCGCGGTGCACCCGCGGGCGCCGCCGCACCCGCGGTCCCCAGCAGCAGATGATGCACCGGGGTGTACGGCAGCATGATGCCGAGATCGGGGCTGCCCGGCGCGACGGCGTCGGCGGGAACGAGCGTGCGGGGTGCGCCCCGGGCGCCCGTGCGCCGGCGCATCAGGACGACGGGCCGCACCCGCCCGGTGAGCAACTCCCGTTCCGCGGCATTCATGTGCACCAGGTGCTCGATGTCCCGCACGTGCGCGGCCATCAGCGCGAACGGCTTGTCCCCACGGGCCTTGCGGCGGCGGAGTACGGCGACCGCCTCCGGCCGGGTGGCGTCACAGGCCAGGTGGTAGCCGCCGATGCCCTTGACGGCGAGGACGGATCCGGCGGCGAGCAGTGAGCGCGCCCCGGCGATGGGGTCGTCGCCGGGAGGCGTGGTGACACCGGGGCGCGTGACGAGCCGCAGGCAGGGACCACAGGACGGGCAGGCCACGGGCTGCGCGTGGAACCGCCGGTCGGCGGGATCGTGGTACTCGCGGGCGCAGTCGGGGCACAGGGGGAAGCGCGCCATCGTCGTGTGCTCACGGTCGTACGGCAGGCCGGTGACGATGGTGAAACGCGGTCCGCAGTGCGTACAGGTGACGAATGGGTGCCGGTGGCGCCGGTCGGCGGGGTCACCCAGCTCGGCGAGGCAGTCGTCGCAGGTCGCCGTGTCGGGCGAGACGAGCGTGCGGACCGGGCCGCCGGCACGGGACGGGACGATGCGGAACCCGCTGTCCTCGACGACGGGGATTCCGGTCGTCTCCACCGATTCCACCACTGCCAGTGGGGGAGCGTCGGGAAGAAGACGGGAGCAGAACAGGTCGACGGCCGCGGGCGGGCCCTCGACCTCCACCACCACACCGTCGCCGGTGTTGGTCACATGCCCGGTGAGCCGCAGATCCGTGGCCAGCCCGTACACGAAGGGCCGGAAGCCCACCCCCTGCACCACGCCCCGTACGACGACCCGGGCGCGCCGCGCGGTGGCCGCCACGCCGACGTGGGGGACGGTGCTCACGCCTGTGCCCGGGCCATCACCGGAGCGTGAACGGCCTGTCCCTCGGCCGCCGCGAGCGCCCGGTCGACCAGGACACCGGCTCCCTCGCCGGTGCGTACGGAGGTGAGTACCACGTCCACGCCGGGATTCACCCGCTCCACGTGGGCGCGGAAAGCGGCCTCGTCGAACTCGGCGGGCCCGGCGAGGTCGGACTTGGTGACGATCACCAGCTGGGCGAGGCCGAACGAGGTTGGGTACTTGAGTGGCTTGTCCTCCCCCTCGGTGACGGAGGCGAGGACGACGCGCAGCGACTCACCGAGGTCGTAGGAAGCCGGACAGACGAGATTGCCCACGTTCTCCACGAACAGCAGGCGGGTGCCCTCGGGCAGCCAGTCGTGCAGATGCCCGGCGAGCATGTCCGCCTCCAGATGGCACAGCCCGTCGGTGAGCACCTGCTTGACCGGGACGCCCGAACGGGCCAGGCGGGTGGCGTCGTTCTCGGTGGCGAGGTCCGCGGTGAGGGCCGCGGCCTTGATGCCGAGCTCCCGCGCCCGCAGCAGTTCACGCTCCAGCAGGGCCGTCTTGCCGCTGCCGGGGCTCGACATGAGGTTGACCACCGTCGCCCCTCGGGCCGACAGTTCGGTGCGCAGGATGCCTGCAGCCATGGTGTTCTTGGCGAGCACGGCCTGCCGGAGGTCGACTGTGCGGCACATCATCAGCTCTCCTCGTGAAGGGTTGCCGGGGTGGGGGCAGGTGCGGGGGAGGGGCCGGGGGGATCCGCGGCCCAGTGCACTTCGGTGATCCTCAGCTCGCGGCCCGACAGCAGTTCGGTGGCACCCCCGCGACAGGAGGCGCAGATCATGTCCGGGGGCATCCCGGTGTCCCAGGTCCGCCCGCACGGCGCGCACGACGCCCGGCCGGGAACGAACCCGGTGACGAGTTCGGCGCCCTGGAGAACCGTTTCGGAACAGGCGAGTTCGAAGCAGAAGGCGAGTGCGTCGGGGACGACGCCGGCGAGTTCGCCGATGTCGAGACGGACCCGGTGCACACCGCGCGCGGAGCGGGACCGTGCCGCCTGCTCGACCTGGTCCACGACCGACAGGGCGACGGACATCTCGTGCATCGCCTCTCCGTCCTGGGCCGGGGTCGTGTCGTACCGTCCAGTAGAGGGGGCTCGCGCCGCCCGTCCGACCGGCGCGCCGGGACGAGGCGGACGCATAGCTCTTTCGGGGCACGCAGGTTGGGCCGTCGAGCGGGCGTCCGGCGGGTCACATCCTGCGGATGCGCAGATAACGCCGGACGTCCGGCCAGACGTTCACGACGAGCGCTGTCAGTGCCGCTGCGGTGACGGTGGCTGTGGCACCGCCGATGAGACGTTTCTTCATGATGCTCTCCCAAGAGACGGAGGGGGTTCTCGCGACCGACGGGGCTCGGTCGTACGACGTCGTGTACGTGTCAGACAACGGCTTCGTCGCGGATCAGTTCGCCGACCATGCGCACCGCCCCGGGCACGGCGTCGGCCACCCGAGGGCTGAGGCCGACGCCCTCCTCGACGGTCGCGGGTTCGCAGCCCACCACCAGGGTGCGCCGCGGTGGCACCGTGCCGGTGCCCGCGCACAGGGTGTCCAGCAGGGCCAGTACGGCATCGGGCGACATCCGGTGGCCGTCCAGGGCGACACCGTCCGGTGGCCGTCGGCCTGCGGGCTCCGTGGCGTCGATCAGGTACAGCGTTCCGGGCTCCCCTCCGCGTGCTGTCGCGTCGAGGAGGACGAGCGTGTCGTAGCCGTCGAGGAGCTGGTACGCCAGATGGACGCCGCGGATGCCGACGTCGGCGACTTCGACGCCCGCGGGGCACCCCTGTTCGGTCAGCCGGCGGGCGACCTCCACCCCGAAGCCGTCGTCGCCGAGGAAGATGTTGCCCACCCCGGCGATCAGGGTGCGCGGACGGGGTTCCGGGCCGCTGGTCATGGTGTCTCCTCGCGGTCCACGACGTCGACCTCGTCGGGCTGGAAGTAGAGATACCGGCCCTGTTCGCGGCGGATGTCGGCGCCGGGGTCGTCCTCGAGGGTGACCGCGATGTGCACGCCGCCGTCGACATCGTGCAGGACCGCCTCGACCAGGGCGCGCCGGCCGGCGACGAACAGGTCCTGGGCGTCGGAGTGGCGCAGCCTGGGCCGCAGCACGACGCGGCTGCCCGCCCGCACCTTCCGTCCGTCGACCAGGACGTGATCACGGGCGGGATCCACGGAGGCGTCCGCGCCCGGATCCCACCAGGGTGTGTCCTGCCGGACGAAGCCGTCCTCCCGGAAGACGCCGGACGCCCCGGCGCCGGCGCCGAACCCCGGTACGTCCGGCACGGGTGAGCGCAACGCGGACGCCCCGGACGTGGTGACCTCGCGCAGGCTCCGTACCGCGCCGTGCAGTCGCTCCAGCATCTGTGCCGGCATCGAGTCGGTGAGGTCGATCACCGCCGCCGCCCGGTCGTCGGTGCCTCTGGCCTCGCGCTTCTCCTCGTCGGTCAGGGCGGCGGTGCGCAGCGCGAGGATCTCGTCGATCTCCGTGGCGTCGTACAGGACGCCAAGACTCTCGGGGGCGATGGCCGGATGGTCCTCCAGGATGATCGGAGAGGAGAGCACCAGGTCACGGGAGCCCGGCTCACCGGCCGGTACGGGCCAGGTGTGCAGATTGCGGCAGGCCGCTACGGCGCCCTTGGCCCACTGGGGCGGGTCCGTCAGTGACAGGAACTGCCCGGAGTCCAGGTACAGCAGGGTGTGGGTCGCGACCAGGGAACGGGGCAGCGCCGCATCGCGGCCGGCCCCCTCCTCGGGCAGCCAGTCGCTGGTGTTCTCCACGACCACCCGCAGCCGTTGCGTGGCGTACGGTCCGTCCAGCGGACTCGCCGACAGGCGCAGGACTCCGCCGATCTCCTCACGGCGCCGCACCAGCCGCCCCACGACCGCCCCCGTGGCGTCCGTGACGGGCTCGGTCTCCTCGGCCGCCGGACGGGCGAAGGGCACCACGACAGCGGTCTTTGTCAGCTCGTCCACATCGACGCTCAGACGGACCCGCTCCTCGCGGCCCTCGTCCCACGGCACCAGCACCCGGTCGTCCAGGGGCAGTTCGCGTACGGTCTCGAAACCGCCGTCCGGCAGGGCGCGCTGGACCGTGCGCCGCTGGGCGTGCAGGAAGCGCACCTCGACGGCGAGGGTCGCGCCCCGACGGGGTTCCATCAGCAGTTCGGTGTGTTGGACGTCGTGCTCCGCGGCGGCCGCCGTCCAGGACGGCGGCACGAGCACGCCGAACTGCCAGCGCAGCCGGTTCTTGGCCGCCGAGGCACGGTACGGGTAGAGCACGTACCCCTCGAACAGCACGGCGTCGGCGACGTGGCGTGCCACCGCCAGCCGGGCCTCGGCCCGGGAAGTGAACGTCGTCGTGGTCACGGTGTCCTCTCCCCCGCCGTGTGCAAAAGGTGTTCGACGGTCGCCTGCCACGAGGGCAGCGCCTGCCGCGACCGGTAGGCGAGCAGCGCGTCCATGGCATCCCGGGGCAGACGGATCCAGCCCGAGCCCGGGAAATGCTGCTCGACCATCTCCTGCCAGGTCTTCACCGGCATCCGGACCGTGGCCTCCCGGTCCCAGGGGACGGGCTCGACCTGAAAGCCGCCGGCCCCGGTGAAGGCCGTACCGGAGAACAGCATCAGCAGCGGGACCTCCCCCTCCTCCACCGCGTGGAAGTAGCGGGAGGAGGCGATGTCCATGTCGTAGGTGCAGGGCACCACCAGGTCGGTCTCCGTCTCGCCGGTGAACCCCTGGACCATCACAGGCACGTGGGCGAACTGCACGGGGTGGAGGCTGCTGCCCCAGCGGGACCGCTCCCCGAACAGGTCGGCCAGCGCCTCGGCCTCGGTGTCGCCGTAACCCCGGCGCGCGGGCTCGATGCGGATCTGGCAGCGCAGCGCGAGCGCGTGGACCCGGGTGCCCGGGGAGGCGGTGATACGCAGTCGGAACACGAGCGTGGGGCCCGCGGCGTACGGATCGGCGCGCACACCGGTGCAGGTGAAGGTGAACCCGGTCACGACCGGCCACCCCCGAACGCACGGGCTTGGCCCCGCACCTGGGCGAAGAAGGCGTCCAGGTCGGCCCGCGCCTCCGCGCCCCCGTCGAAGCCCTGCCACGTCAGTCGCATACGGCCCACCAGTTCGTAGCAGATGTCGATCGGCACCAGATAGCACTCCACTCGCCCCTGATGGCGGCGCAGCAGCAGTGCCTCCACGTCGGCTTCGAGGACTTCGGCCAGGGGCGAGCCGTCCAGGACGGACTGCCAGGACTCCGACTCCAGTTCGCTCTCGGTCGCTCCGGCCGGGCTCGGATAGAGCGCGACCAGGCGGTCGAGTGCGGAGTTGCGGAAGAAGAAGACGACGCCGACGGGGATGCGCAGCCGCTCCCAGGTCTGCTCGTCGAAGCGGTGCGCAGGGTCGTTGAGGTAGCGGCCGGGAACCGTGCGGAAGCGGCCCGTCGGCGCGCCCGTACGGTCCAGGAGCTGGGCGCAGGGGTCGCAGGCACAGGCCAGCGCACGGTTCTCGACGTCCACGAGGTGCCGGTGACGCTCGTCGGGCAGCGGCACCGCGCACAGCTCACAGCGTTCCTCGCGGGGCGGGCGGGGCCCGGTGAAACGGAACAGTCCCTGGGACGCGGAAGGTTGCCGGGTTCGTTCAGGTCCGGCCGGCAGCGCGCTCACGGCGCGGTGGTGGCCGGTGGCCGGCCGTTCGTACCGGACGCGGCCGGCGGGCCCGCACCGATCTGGAGGAGGACCGGTTCGCGTTCCGTGGCCGCCTCCAGCACCACCGCGGTCACCTCCGGCGCAAGGCAGGCGAGGACGTCCCGCGCCGCCTGTTCGACGGCCTCACGGGTGCTGCCGCAGCCGCCGCCCGATCCGGTGAGCCGCAGCCGCAACTCGCCCGTGGCCGGGTCGAATCCGGCATTCTCCACGGGATGCGGGACCGCGTTCAGTGCCCGCGTGATGCGGGTGGGAACGTCGTCCGGGTGCAGCCTGTGCAGGACCAGAAGGCTCGCGACGAGTTCGTCACCGAGGAGGGCGTCCCGCGCCTCCCGGACCGGCCTGTCCGGATCACGTCCGAGCAGGTCCAGGGCGCGGGCGAAGCCGGCACCGTAGAACTCCATGAGGACCCGCACGAGTTCCTCGGCGGCCTCGCACGCCGCGCGGTCGCCGGAGGCGGCGAGCCGGTCGAGGGTCTCCTCGACCATCCGTCCGGCCGTCTCCGCGTCCGTCCCGCCTCGCACCCCGCTCATCCGGCCAGACCACTCAGGCCGGTGGGTACGTGCATGGACTTCACGGTCCTGCCGTCGCCGACGTACATGTGGACGCCGCACGGCAGACACGGGTCGAAGCTGCGCACGGTGCGCATGATGTCGATGCCCTTGAAGTTCTCGGGGGTGTTCTCCTCGAAGATCGGCGTGTTCTGCACCGCGTCCTCGTACGGGCCGGGGGTGCCGTAGGTGTCGCGGGTGGAGGCGTTCCACGGCGTCGGCGGGTACGGGTGGTAGTTGGCGATCTTCCCGTCCCGGATGACCATGTGGTGGGAGAGGAGACCACGCACCGCCTCGGTGAAGCCGACGCCGATGGACTCGTCCGGCACCTCGAACTTCTCCCAGGTCTGGGTGCGTCCGGCGCGTACCTCCGCGAGGCCCTTCTCCGCACAGTGCAGGGCGACAGCGGCGGCGTAGGCCTGGAAGTAGGTGCGGGCACGGTTGCGCTCCAGCGCGTTGCTCCACTGCGGGATCTTCCACTCGAAGGTGGTCTCCGGCTTGGTGAGCGTGCGGGGCAGATTGATGACGACGCTGTGTCCGGTCGCCTTGACGTACCCGATGTCGACCAGCCCCGACAGGGCCGTGGACCACAGGCGGGCGAGGGGGCCGCCGCCCGTGTCGAGCGGCAGGTGGTCCTTGCCGTCGAACCAGCGGGGTGACATCACCCAGCTGTACTTGTCGTCGAAGTTCCGCTTCTGCGGCGCGGGGATGGTGTGCTGGTTCCACGGGTGGCGCGGGTCGATCGGATTGCCGAGCGGGTCATGGGTGACGAACTGCTCCTTGCCCGCCCAGTCCTCGTAGTACGAACTGCCCAGCAGGATGCGGATGCCGAGGTTGATCTCGGTGAGGTCGTTGGTGACCAGCTTGCCGTCCACGATCACACCGGGGGTGACGAACATGCGGCGTCCCCAGTCCGTCATGTTGGCGTAGGTGAAGTCGCAGTACTCGGGGTCGTTGAGCGCGCCCCAGCAGCCGAGCAGCACGCGTCGGCGGCCGACCTCCTCGTAGCCGGGCAGTGCCTCGTAGAAGAAGTCGAACAGGTCGTCGTGGAGCGGCACGACCCGCTTCATGAACTCGACGTAGCGCATGAGGCGGCTCATGTAGTCCGTGAACAGCTGGACCGAACCGATGGTGCCGACGCCGCCCGGGTACAGCGTGGAGGGGTGCACGTGGCGGCCCTCCATGAGACAGAACATCTCCCGCGTGTACCGGCTGACCTGCAGCGCCTCCCGGTAGAACTCGCCCTCCAGCGGGTTGAGCGAGCGCATGATGTCGGCGATGGTGCGGTAGCCGTGCTCGGCCGCGTGCGGCGCCTCGGTGCGCTCGGCGAGTTCGAGCACCCCCGGATTGGTCTCGCGGACCATCTTCTCGCAGTAGTCGACCCCCACCAGGTTCTCCTGGAAGATGTTGTGGTCGAACATGTACTCCGCGGACTCGCCGAGGTTGATGATCCACTCGCCGAGGTGCGGTGGCTTCACCCCGTACGCCATGTTCTGCGCGTACACCGAGCAGGTGGCGTGGTTGTCACCGCAGATGCCGCAGATACGGCTGGTGATGAAGTGGGCGTCGCGCGGGTCCTTGCCGCGCATGAAGACGCTGTAGCCGCGGAAGACCGACGAGGTGCTGTAGCACTCGGCGACCCGCTTCTGCTTGAAGTCGATCTTCGTGTGGATGCCGAGACTGCCCACGATCCGGGTGATCGGGTCCCATGCCATCTCCACCAGGCCGGTGCCGTCACCGGTCGTCGTCGAGGTCGCCATTGTGTCGGTGCTGCCCTTCGGTCGGTCGGTCGGTCGGTCGGGTCGGTGAGCGGGTCTTCGCGTCAGGCGGGGCGGGGGAGCGGGTGAGGGGCGCTCACCACGGCGGCCGGTAGCCGGTGGTGATCTTCCGGCCCGTGTGCCGCCACTTGGGCTCCTTGTCCACGGTCTGCGCGGTGATGGTCCGCAGCTTGCGGACGACCGCCCCGTAGGCGCCGCTGGCAGTGCTGGACAGCTTGGCGCCGGGGGGCTCGTCCATGAACGGCATGAACTTGTCGGGGAAGCCCGGCATGGTGCAGGCGATGCAGATGCCGCCCACGTTCGGGCAGCCGCCGATGCCGTTCATCCAGCCACGCTTGGGCACGTTGCACTTCACGACGGGCCCCCAGCAGCCGATCTTCACCAGACACTTGGGGGAGTCGTACGAGGTCGCGAACTGACCCTGCTCGTAGTAGCCGGCACGGTCGCATCCCTCGTGCACGGTGGCCCCGAACAGCCAGGTCGGGCGGAGCTTGTCGTCCAGCGGGATCATCGGAGCGGACCCGGCGGCCTGGTAGAGCAGGTACGTGAGGGTCTCGGCGAAGTTGTCGGGCTGGATGGGGCAGCCCGGCACGCAGACGATCGGCAGCCCGGCCTTGGACTTCCAGTCCCAGCCCAGGTAGTCGGGCACCCCCATGGCGCCGGTCGGGTTCCCCGCCATGGCGTGGATGCCGCCGTAGGTCGCGCAGGTGCCGATGGCCACGACCGCCAGCGCCTTCGGAGCGAGCCGGTCGATCCATTCGCTGGTGGTGATGGGCTGGCCCGTCTCGGGATTGTCCCCGAAACCGCACCAGTAGCCCTCCTTCTTGATCGTCTCGTTCGGGATGGATCCCTCGATCACCAGGACGAACGGGTCGATCTCGCCGCGCTCACCTTTGAAGAACCATTCGATGAACGTGTCCGCGCCACCGACCGGCCCGCACTCGAAGTCGATGAGTGGCCAGTGCACGGCGATCTTCGGCAGTCCGGGCAGGGCGCCCAGAGCGATCTCCTCGATGCTGGGTTGCATGGCCGCCGTCAGGGCGACCGAGTCGCCGTCGCAACTCAGCCCGGCGTTGATCCAGAGGATGTGGATCGGCTTCTCGTCCGTGCCGACTGCGCCGGACGTCTCAGGCTCCTCGCTCGTGGTCGGGGTTGCTGCGTTCATCAAGGCCTCCTGGGGAGGGATACGGCAGAGCCGGTTGATCGGCCCGGTTCCTTGCTAAGCGTCGGCCCGCTCGTCCGCCACCGCACGGGTGGCGGCCGGGGCGGCAGGAACCGATTCCTTGCGCACGAACGCCCGGCGCAACGCGTGGTACGGCGCGTCGGGGTTGAGGAAAATACTGCGCATGCGGGAGAGTTCCCGCTCGCGCACCGCCGCCAGAGGGGTGACGGCCGCCCGGCGCTCGTGCTCCGCCTTCTTCGCGGCGAGGCGTGACTGCGCCCCGGAAGAGCCCGCCCAGCGTTCGGCCAGCCGGGTGACCTCGGCGGTGAAACGGGCGGGAGGGCACTCGATCAGCCGGTCGGCCAGGCCGATGTCCCGGGCCGTGGCGCCGCTGACCGGCAGCGCCTCCCGGGTCAGCCGCTCGGCCGTCGCGGCGCCGACCCGGCGCGGCAGGCTGTACGTCCAGTACTCGGACCCGTACAGGCCCATGCGCCGGTAGTGTGGGTTGAGCACGGAGCCGGAGCGGCACCACACCTCGTCGGCGGCCAGCGCCAGCATGACGCCACCGGCCGCCGCGTTGCCGCCGATCGCGCCGACGACGAGACGGTCGGTTGTGTTCAGGACGGCCTCGACGAGGTCGTCCATGGCGTTGATGTTGGCCCAGGACTCCGCGGCGGGGTCCGCAGCCGCCTCGATGACGCCGAGGTGGATCCCGTTGGAGAAGAAGTCGCGGGCGCCGCCGAGCACCAGCACGGCGGTGGGTCGGTCACAGGCCGCCCGATAGGCGTCCAGCAGGCGTCGGCAGTGGTCGGTGGACATCGCGCCGCCGGGGAACGAGAAGGACAGCACTCCCACCGGCCCCTCCTCCCGGTAGCGGATGTCCGACCAGCCGGCGTCGTCTGCGCGGGGCAGTACGGGAGCGGGCAGTTCCGGCAGCCGCGGCAGCCGTCCGGCCAGGGCGCGGGCGGCGGGCAGCTTGCAGGCCCTCGGTGCGCCGGAACCGGTACGGGCCCGCAGTTCGGGAATCCAGACCGCGCCGTCCGTCGTGGCCCGGCAGATCGCACCCGCCCGGGTCGCCAGCAGCTCGCCGGGCCGTCCGCGCAGGCCGCGCTCGGCGTGGCCGCCGTGCAGGAACCACTCCCCGCCGAGCAACTCGTCCAGGACGCCGGGCTGGGAGTCGGCGGCGCGCAGCTTGCGCAGGACCGTCTCGGTCGCATCGTCGGCCCACGCGATACGGCGTGTCCTCTGGCGCATCGGGGGACGGGTCCGAGCACCGGGCATGGTCGGCAGCGTGCGCTGGTCGAGTGGGGTGCAGCTGCCTGACGCGAACCGGTCGACGGCCGTCAGCACCGCCTCGAGAGCCGCGTCGGACAGCTCATTGCGGTACAGGTCGCTCTTGCCCACCCGGGGCACGGGGAAGGTCACCGTGGCCCAGACGGGCCCCGCGTCCATCTCCTCCTCGGCCTGGAGGACGGTGACGCCCCAGTCCCGGGCGTCCTCGTGGACCGCCCAGTCCAGGGACGACGGTCCGCGGTCCCCGACGGGCCCGGGGTGGACGATCAGGCAGGTCCTGGCCGCCCACACCTCTCGCGGTACGACCGTCTTCAGCATGGGCGCCACGATCAGGTCGGGTCCGTGCCAGCCGACGGCGGCGACCACGTCCGGGCCCCGGGGCGTCACCTCCACGGCCACGGCGTGCCCACGATCGTGCAACTCGGCGTGCACGCGCTGGGTGAGGCTGTTGTACGCACTGGCGATGAGCAGGATGCGCATGACGACCCTTCCGGGGTACCGCGGCCGTGAGGGTGAGGCGACCGGCTGCCTGCGATCGTCGACCATGGCGGAGTGTGAGCGTCGACATGAATCCCGCTCCTCACTCGACCGAGTGACCGCTCACGGCACGTGGCCGACGGCCGGCGGGCTCGCGCGCTCTCACGCCGGGACCACCATCCCGTGGCCTGCCCGATATGACGGCGATGGGAGTGAGTGGGAGACTTTTACTGTCCTGGGCACTCAGAAGACGTGCCGCCTACGACTACGACAGCGGACAGGTGGACCGAGACATGGCCAAGGAGCGCAAACCGTCGAAACCCTCCGGTGGCGGGGCCAGTCGTCACAAGGGGACCGAGCACCACGGCTGGTCCCCGGACGTCGACGAGACACGGCAGCAGGAGAATCCGAGCGCTCGCCGGTCCTTCCACACCGAGGAAAACGCCCCCTCACGCGGGCCGGGCCGCAAGCGCGCCAAGGAGGAGCACACCCCGGTCCCCGGTGACGTCGTGGGCAGTGACACCCGGCGCGGCGAGGACTACGGCGCCGAGCAGGAGAAGGGCATGCGGGGCACCGAGCGCCGGGGCCGCTCCGGACGCCCCAGCGGCACGAAGGACAAGGACGCCTACACCGGGGTCGACCCCGACGACCCCGACACCGGACACCGGGCGGGTTGACGGACGGCGGGCGCACGGGCCCGGCGGGGCCGCCGGGCCCGTGCCCCCCGGACTCAGCCCGTACCCCGGGCTGAGTCCGGGAGCACGGGCCGGCTGCCTCATCGGCCGCCGCCGGGTGAGGCGGCGCCCACGCTCAGCGCCCGGCCGCCCGCGCGGGCGGCACCGGCGGCCGTGGTGACGGCCGCCGCTCCTGCGAACTCACCCGGACCGGGGCGCGGTTGCTACTTCACGCCGAGACCCGCGTCGTCCACGGCTTCCTTGCCCTCGGCCTTGAGCACCTTGTTCAGCGGTGCCAGGTCGTAGATGCCGTCCAGGGCGGGCTGCTCCAGCAGGCCGGCCTTCACCGCGTGCTGCGCCTGCGAGTCGAGCGTGGAGGCCAGCGGGTCGTCCAGGAAGGTGATGGACTCCCAGGCCGGGTCGAGGACATCCTTGGGCAGGGCCTTGCCGGACAGTTCCTCGAGGGCCCTGTTCGCGGACGCCTTGGCCTCGTCGGGGTTGGCCTTGATCCAGTCGTTGGTCTTCACCGAGCCGCGCAGCACGGCCTCGACGACGTCCGGGTGCTCCTTGAGGAAATTCTGCGACACGATGATGTTCGTGATCACGAACTTCTTGTCGGGCCACAGGTCGGCCTCGTCGAGCAGCACCTCGGCGCCCTCCGCGACCAGCCTGGACGCCGTCGGCTCCGGCACCCAGGCACCGTCGATCGAGCCGGACTTGTAGGCGTCGGGCGCCACCTTGTTGTCGGTGCGGACGACGGAGACGTCGCCCCTGCCGCTCTGCGCGTTGACCTTCCAGCCCTTCTCCGCGATCCAGTTGAGGAACGCGACGTCCTGGGTGTTGCCGAGCTGCGGGGTCGCGATCTTCTTGCCCTTGAGGTCGTCCTCGGACTTGATCCTGCCCGGGTTCACCACCAGCTTCACGCCGCCGGAGGCGGAACCGCCGATGACGCGCAGGTTCTTGCCCCGGGACTTGGCGAATCCGTTGATGGAGGGGGAGGGGCCGATCCAGCCGATGTCGATGGAGCCGGCGTTCAGCGCCTCGATCTCGGACGGTCCGGCGTTGAAGGTCGCCGACTTGATCCTGGTGGCGCCGAGCTCCTTCTGCAGCAGGCCCTCCTCGATACCCACCAGCGCGTTGGCGTGGGTGAGGTTCGGGAAGTAGCCGAGCCTCACCTCGTCGACGGACAGCTTCTCGGCGTCCGCCGCGACCTCGGACTGCTTGCCGGCGTCGGTGGACTCGGAACCGTAGCCGCACGCGATGAGCAGGAGGGGCAGCGTCGCGGTGACGGCGATGGCACGCAGGAGAGCGAGCGGTCTGGCGGCAGACACGGAGGTGTCCTTTCGGAAGGGGTGAGGAGACGAAACGGCGGGATGCGGCGGCGGGCCCGCCGGAGCGCACCGAGGGGCGCCGGGCCCCGGCTCACGGCCGGACGGGACGCACGGCGCGGGCGAACGGGAGGACCGGCGGACGGGAGGACCGGCGGACGGGACCGGGGTGGGCGGGACGCGGCGGTGAGCTGCGCGGAGCCCGCGCGCCCCGTGAGCGGGTCGCCTCAGGCGTGCCGGGAGGCGGACGGTCCGCTGACGGACCGTCCCGAACCCGACGGCCCGCGGTCGGGCTGCCTAGACCCGTACTTCGCGGGTCCCTCGATCGTGAAGATCAAGTGATCGGGATCGGTCCACGGGCGGTCGGCCCGGCGGCGTGATTGTCATCGGGCAACCGATCGCGGCGGGAACCGGTCGGTGATCATGCGCTGAGCCTTCACTAACGGGTGACCCGCGAAGTGCGGGCCTAGAGGAGGACTGCTGGGGCGCGGAGTGACGACAGATGGCGCTCGACGTGCGGCCGAAGTCGATGTGGCGGCGCGAGGTCAGGTGGGGCAGCAGGCGAGCCGCACGGTCGAGCGCACGCATGACCATGACCACCCCCTGATCCCTAGGTTTCCTACCTGGTTGCTAGGGATCGTGGCAGAAGAACGCGCCCACCCCAAGGGGGTGTTCATATGCTGGATGGAGTCATTTCATGATCTGACACTCGGCTGCCGACCGGTGTGTCAGGGGTTCACCCAGGCATCCGGGGCGTCAGTCAACGCCGCGACGTCGGCGGGCAGTTCGGCCGTGGCGACATCGGCCAGCGACACCCCCTCGAGGATCTCGCGCACATTGGACCGCAGTGCGATCCACAGGGGCAGCAGCGACTGGGCCGGCCCGGAGTAGGACAGGTCCGGCGGGCGGACCCCGCGCACCGAGACCAGTGGCCCGTCCACGACCCGTATGACATCGGCGATGCTGATGGACTCGGCCGGTCTGGCCAGCCGGTACCCGCCGTTGCCGCCGCGCCGGCTGAGGACGATACCGCCCCGGCGCATGTCGTTCAGGATGCTTTCGAGGAACTTGTGCGGAATGTCCTGGGCGTCGGCGATGGCCTCGGTTTTGAGGGGGTCGTCGTCCCGTGAGGCGGCGAGCTGCAGCGCGGCCCGTACCGCGTAGTCCGCCCTGGCTGAGATCCGCATATCCGTAGTATCCCGCACGCCGCGGCCGGTGCCCGGCGTGGGCCCCCGGATGATCAGGCCGGCAGGACGAACGGCGGGTGCGCGCCGTTGAGGAAGTGGTCGCCGACGTCGCGCAGCCTGTGGGAGACCGGCTCGTACAGGGTGTGGGCCCTGGCGTTGCGCCAGAACCGGTCGAAGCCCGGCCGCGCGTACATGGAGCGGGCGCCGATGATGTCGAGGGCGCGGGACGTGGACTCCTGCGCGGCCCTGGACGCGGCGGCTTCCGTCATCGCCACGAGGACCGAGATCTCCGCGTACTCGTCGTAGGTGAGCCCTTCCCCGCGCCCCAGTTCCCACCGACCACCGAGAAGCACCGTCACGTCCGTGGACATCTTCCTCGGCGTGCTCGACCTGGTGCCGGTCTCCTCCGGCTCCACGGCACCCGAGGCCCTGCGCAACTCCATCGATCTCGCCCGGGCGGCCGAGCGTCTCGGCTACGCCCGCCACTGGTACGCCGAACACCATCTCAACCCCGGGGTGGCGGGCACCTCGCCCGCGGTCGTCCTGGCCCTGACGGCAGCCGACGCCTCCACCATCCGCCTGGGCTCCGGGGCCGTCCTCCTCGGCCACCGCACGGCGCTGTCCCGGTTCGTCGGCGGCATGATCATGGGTCTGGGCACGGCCCTGACCGAGGGCAGCACGCTGGACACCGCCTTCGGCGGCTTCACCGAGTCGGACCTGGCGGCCTACCACGTGCCCGTGCACGCCGACGTGCTCCGCATCGAGACGCACCGGACCGACGAGGAGGATGCCCACCTCGACCCCGTGGGGAGCAAGGGAATCGGCGGGACCGGCATCGTCGGCACCGCGGCGGCCATCGGCAACGCCGTGCGCCACGCCACCGGCGTCCGCTTCCGCGGCCTCCCGCTGACGCCGGACAAAATGCCGACCGCGCCGGCGGGCTGAACGGCCTCGCCACACGCGCCGTCAGGGCAGAGGCCCGGGGCGGACCGCGAGTACCGCGATGTCGTCGTCGCTGCCGGCGGCCAGTCCGATGAGCAGCTCGTCGCAGAACACGTCGAGGGGCTCGTGGGCCAGCCCGGCGGCGTGTCCGCGGAGCCGGTCCAGGGAGTGGTCCAGGGACTCGGTGCGGCGTTCGATGAGGCCGTCGGTGTACAGCAGCACGGTCGAGTCGGCCGGGATCGCGTCGTTGGCCTGGGGACGGACCAGCTCGGGGTCGACGCCGAGCAGCAGCCCCGCCCCGTCCTCCAGGTAGCGGGTGGGGCCGTCCGGGCTGACGAGCAGCGGCGGCAGATGGCCCGCGGAGGAATGCACGAACTTCCAGAGGCCGTTCTCGAGTTCCTTGATCAGGCCGTAGACGCAGGTCGCGGTGGCCTCCTGGTGCAGGGTGTGGTTCGCCATGTCCAGGCGACGCAGAACCTCCCCCGGCGGCTCCTGACGGTCCACGGCGATACCGCGCAGCATGCTGCGCAGTTGGCTCATGGCGATGGCCGCGTCGAGGTCGTGCCCGGCGACGTCACCGATGACCAACGCCGTGTCCCCGTTGGGCAGGGCGAAGCAGTCGTACCAGTCGCCGCCGACCTCGGCCGTGGCGGAGGAGGCCGCGTAGCGGGCGGCCAGCCGGAGATGCGGGATCTCGGGCAGCGCCGGCAGGAGCGAACGCTGGAGGCGTTCGGCGATCTTCCGCGTCTCCTGATTGAGGCGGGCGTTGTCCACCCGGAGGCCGATCGCGCGCCCCAGATCGTTGACCAGCGGCAGATCCTCCTCGGTGAACGGCCTCCCCCGCCCCTTCCGGGCGAGGGTGAGCGCGCCGATGACCTTCCGGGGCGAGCGGAGCGGGGCGACCACCGCGCTGTTCGCACCCAGTTTCCGGAACAGCTCCACGTAGTGGGCGTCCAGCGGGCTCGCGGCCCGGCCCGGGGACGGGAGTTCGGTGAACAGCAGGGGGCCCGCCCCGCGCAGCGCGCGGGCCAGCGGCCCCTGGGAGGTCTCGGACAGCGGCGGAAGCCGGCCCTCGTACTCCTCGGGCCACGGCCCCTGGGGCGCACGGTGCATGACGCAGACCCGCTCCACCTCGTCCTGCGCCGTGAACAGGTCCACGAGGCACCAGTCGGCCAGCCATCGGGTCAGGATCCGGCCCACCCGCCGCAGGCCCTCGTTCAGGTCCGGAAGGGTGCTCAGCGTGGCCCCCGTCTCGGCCAGCAGGGAAAGCCGTTCCAGCTCGGACGGGCCACCGACCCGGCCCACGCCCGTTCTCCGGTCCCCTCCGGGAAAGGCCGACCAGGGGGCGCCACCCGCCTCCCGCAGGGCCCCGGGCCGGAGCCGGCCGGGCGGACGGGACGAGGGCGACGGCGCGGATCCCCTGGGGGAGAACTCGGCCACGAACACGGTGCGGCCGTCGGCGGTCTCCTGGCTCTCGACGAACAGCCGGACGGGTACCAGCCCACCGTCGTGGTGCAACGCGGGGAGCGGCAGCGACCGGCCCAGGATCCGAGGCTGCCCGCTGAGCAGCAGGGACGTGAACGCCATGGTGTGACGCTTGCGGAGATGCTCCGGGATGAGCGCGGTGAGCGGCTGCCCGACGAGATCGTCCGCGGGCCAGCCGAGCAGGTCCGCCGCCGGTCCGTTGACCGCGATGATCCGATTCGACTCGTCGGCGGCGATCGTCGCGACCCTGCTGGCCTGCACCTGCCCGGCGTCCCACAACACCGGCTCCGAGGCACCGGCGCCCGGTTCCCGGGGCATCACCGTCCACGCCGTGGGTCGTTCCCCGGCGAGCTGGTCGCCGATCTGGTCGAACAGCCACTCCTGGAAGCCGCGGCCGCGCGGAAGCGCCGGCAGCGTCAAAAGCCGCCCGTCACGGGCAGCTTCCTCGGCCAGGTCGATAACCGCGCGCAAGGTCTCCAACGGAGGTCCGATGTCCGACGGCACCCACAGGAACAGGGACCCGAACTCCGCCTCGGCGGGCTGCCGGCGCAGCGTGGCCGTCACACCCGCACTGATCACGTCGTTCATGTCCAGGGCGGCCGCGAGGTCCTCCGCCGTCACACCCGGGAGGTCCCCGGAGGCCAGGGCCAGAACGGCCTCGTTCAGCAGCGTGTGCCGGTGCTGCGTGCAGGTCAGGCAGAGCGCCGCCGGTACATCGAGGAGCGTCACGGTCTCGCCCTGCCCGGAACGGGGTGTGGCGGCCACCCACCCGTCCGACGGAGGCGGCGATTCCTCGGGCAACAGCTCGAACCACACCGTCTTGACCGCGTCGCCCGTGTCGACGCCGTGCCGGGACGCCAGCCGCTCGACCAGGGCCAGCCCCTGCCCCGTACCGGTGTACGCGGGACTCTCGTACGGCACGAGCCCGCGCTCCGGCCGCCGATCGCTCACCCGCACCAGGACCCCGCCGTCACCGGCCCGGGCCGTCACCTCGATCTCGGTGCGTGCGTGCAGCACCGCATTCGTCACCAGCTCGCTGACCAGGAGCTGCGCGGTGTCCAGTGTGGCCGGCGCGGCACCGTCGAGCGTGGCCCGCACGAACCGCCGAGCCTTCGCCACGCTCTCCGGCTCCGGAGGGAACCGCCGTGACGGTGCCCCGGGGGCATTGAGGTCGCCCATGGGATCAGTCTGCCCCACGGCACCCGCCGCCGCGTGCACGCTCACCCGCCCGCCGCGCACGCCCGATGAGTCCGTACGTCCGCAGCGATCCCCCCTCATGCAGGACACGGAACCCAAAACCCTTCCCTGAAGACGTCATGGCGCGGCTCGTGTTGTACATGCCCATGTCTCTCGACGGCTTCATCGCCGGCCCAGCGGGGTGGCGCGACGCGGACCGACGACCACGGTCCGTACTCCCGAGCGCAGCCCGAAGCCCGCGGGAGGCGGGCGGATGCGAGGAGAAGTGATGAGCGAGGTGGCCATGCACCACGCCGTCCCGCCGGACGGCTTCATCGCCGATCCGGACGATCAGGCCGGCCCGCCGGTCGACCGGTACTCCGACGGCGACGCGGAACCGGACGTGGTCGGCGGGTCTCGCAGGTGTCCGCCGACCACGTCCGGCCGGTGCGGGCAGGCACCGGGGCGATGGGGATCGGGTGCCACCTGTTCGACCGTCGAGAGGGCAGGCAGGCCCCCTGCCTGTTCCGGCCCCGCCGTCAGGTCTGCCGTTCCGGCCGGGGGCTCCGGTCGAGTGTGATCCGCGCGGCGACCGGCAGATGGTCGCTGCCGGTGCCGGGCAGGGTGCGGATGTGGTGGACGGCGGCCGAGCGGGCCATCACCTGGTCGATGCGGGCCAGTGGAAGCGCGGCGGGGAAACTGAGGGCGAAGCCGCGTTCCGCCACGTTCATCCGAGAGGTCAGCGGGGCCAGGCCGCGGTCGTCGACGGTGCCGTTGAGGTCGCCCAGCAGGATCACCGTCTCCAGTTCCTCGGCGGCGAGGGCCCGCCCCAGCAGGCGGGCGCTCTCGTCCCGGTGGACCGAGGCGAGGCCGCCCGGCCCGACCCGGATCGAGGGCAGGTGCGCGACGTACACCGCGATGTCCCCGTGCGGGCCGCTGACCACGGCCCGCAGCCCGCGGCTCCACGGCTCCGTGATCCCCCGGGGCCTGATGTCCAGCAGCCGGGCATCGGTGAGCGGATGCCTCGACCAGAGACCGACGGTGCCCCGGACCTCGCGGTACGGGTAGCGCCGGGCGAGTGTCCGCTGGTAGGCCGGCAGCGCCGCCGGCACCAGTTCCTCCAGTGCGATGAGGTCGGGGCCGGCGTCGGCCAGGGCGCGGGCGGTACCCGCAGGGTCGATGTTCTCGTCACTGACGTTGTGCTGCACCACCACCAGATCCCGCGCCCCGGCCCGCGGTTCGGGCAGGAACAGCCCGCCGAAGAGATACGTCCAGGCGGTCACCGGCAGCAGCAGGGCCAGCAGCGCGGTCGCCGAACGCCGCAGCAGCGCCGTCGCGGACAGCACGACGACCACCAGTCCCAGCCAGGGCAGGAACGACTCCAGCAGACTGCCCGCCCGGCCCACGGAATTGGGCACCGCGCGGTGGAACACCAGCAGCCCTGCCGCCGACGCCGCGGCCGCCGCGATCACCCGCCCCCGCGTCCAGACCGATCCACCGCGCGCGCCCCACCGTCCGCCGCCCACCCGTTCCTCCCCGCTGTCCCGCTGCCCGCCCGCATGATCCTTCTTCCCAGGACGCGTTCTTGTGCGACGCGGTTTCCGTACCTGGGTCACCTTCAGGTCACCCCGTCATCAAAAAGTGCGTTCTTCCATGTCAGTGGCCATTTTCTTACGGTTCTCGAGTAACCACAGGTGACCACGGCCGACCGGGCCGTCAGCGGTCCGACGGCAGCGAGACCGCGGGCTCACAGCGCAAGGAGGCAGGCAGTACGGCCATCACCCTGGTCAACCCCGAGGGACTTCCGGAGACCGGCGTCTACCGGCAGGTGGCGATCGCGTCCGGTTCCAGGACGGTCTTCATCGCCGGGCAGGTCGCATGGGACGCCGACGGCGTCACGGTCGGCGCGGGCGACCTCGCCGCCCAGGCCGAGCAGTGCTGTCTCAACGTCGCCACCGCCCTGGCCGCGGCGGGCGCCACCTTCGCCGACGCCGCGAAACTGACGGCCTACGTCGTCGACCGGGCCCCCGACAAGACGGCGCAGTTCATGGAGGGCGCCACCCGCGCGGCTCAGAAGCCGGGAACCGCCCCGGCGGCTCCGGCCATGCTGGTGGGCGCACAGGCACTGGACATCCCCGACCACCTGGTCGAGATCGAGGCCATCGCGGTGCTCGACCGAGGCCGTCACGGTCCTCGGCTGCGGCCCAGGACGACGGGAACAGTAACGGCCCCCGGAAGCCGGCGCTTTCCAGGGGCCGGTGACGCTGCGAAGGGCGTGATCAGCGGCTCGTGCGCATATGGTGCACTTCGCTGGCGACCGCCGCCATCAGTTCGGGATCCAGGACCGACGCGTCGGCGAGACGGGTCGAGGCGGTCAGGGAGTTCAGCAGCGTCTTGGTGACCCGCACCGCAGGCAACGAGCGCCGCAGGAGCGGCCTGGCCCACTCATCGACCGCGGCGTCGAGCGAGTCCTCGGGCACGACCCGCTGCAGGATCGACAGGCCGAGGGCCTCCTGGGCGGCGAGGGGGCGTCCGGTGAGGATGAGTTCGCGCACGGACGCCGCGCCTGCCTCGCTGATCAGCCGTGGCAGCAGGCCGCCCCACGTCGTGGGCAGACCGAGGGCGAGTTCGGGCAGTCGGAAGGACGCGGTGTCGGCACCCACCCGCAGGTCGCAGGCGAGGGCGAGGGCGAAGCCGGCCCCGATGGCCCTGCCCTGGACGCGTGCGATGGTGACGGCGGGGTGGGACGTCAGCGCGTCGCACACCCGCCGGCCCTTGACGCCGGAGACGCGGATGCCGTTGCCGGTGGCGTCCTGGGCGAGGTGCTCGGCGAACTCGTCGCGGTCCCCGCCGAGACAGAAGTCCTGCCCGGCTCCGGTCAGCACCAGGACGCGCACCGAGGGGTCCTGGTCGTCGAGCACGGAGAGCAGGTCGTCCAGCATGGCCTCGCTGACGACGTTGCCCTGCTCGGGAACGTTCAACTCGATGGTGAGGACAGGACCCTGCCGGTGGGTGCGCAGGGTCTTCAGTATCCGGTCGTCGGGATCGTCGGGGTCGCCGGACGGGAGCGGGGTGTTCATACGGTCACTTTCAGGGAGGTGATGCGGCGGAACACGACACGGGTCGTGTCGTATGTGGGAGGTGCGGAGGGCCGCAAGGTGGGGAATCGTTCCAGCAGCTGGGTGAGGAGCTCGCGTGCCTCGAGCCGGGCGAGGCCCGCTCCCAGGCAGTAGTGCGCACCGCCGCCGAAGGTGAGGTGCCCGCCGTTGCGCCGGATGTCGAAGAGACCGGGGTCCGGGTTGCGGCGGGGGTCGTGGGCTGCGGAACCGTACAGGACGTGGACGGTGGTGTCCTTCGCCATGGGCACCCCCGCGAGGACGGTGTCGTCGGCGGCGATACGGGAGTTGACGAACACGGGAGGGTCGTAGCGCAGCGTCTCCTCGATCGCGTCGTCGATGTGCTCCGGATGTTGCCGCAGCCAGGCCGCGCGCGACGGATCCTGGGTCAGCAACCAGACGGCGTTGGTCATCAGCACCGCGCTGGTCTCCAGGGAGGCGATGGTGATGAACATCGTCAGGTCGTAGATGATCCGGTCCGCGGCGGCCCGGTCGTCCGGGTACTTGGCGTCCCAGTAGTGGATCCAGCCGGTGAGGGCGTCGTGGCCGGGGTTCGCGCGACGGTGCCGGATCAGTTCGGTGAAATAGGCCCGCATCTCCAGGGTGGCCTGGGCCGATATCGCGAGTTCACTCTTGGTGGGGAGCAACTCCTGGGCGTACACCTGCCGGTGGGTGAAACTCAGGATGCGCGCATGGTCCTCCGGGCCGAGGCCGAGCCAGCGGCCGACGGTGCGGATGGGCAGTTGCTCGCCGACGAGGGTCCCGAAGTCGGACTCGCCGTCCGCCTCCAGCCGGTCCGCGAGTTCGTCGAGGAGGCCGGAGGCCAGGGCGGCGATCCCGGGGCGCAGGTCCTCGAGCGCGGAGCGGTCGAAGGGATTGCCCAGGGCCCGCCGCTGGCAGGTGTGGGCGGGGGCGTTGAGCCGGGGTAGTGTCCTGGTCATCTCGCGGGTGGCCGGGGCCTCCCAGCGCTTCTGGTCGGGCTGGCGCTCCTGCCAGGCGAAGTCGGGGACCAGCCAGTTCCTGCCGCGCAGGACCTGGCTGCATGCCTCGAATCCGGTGACGAAGTAGCCGCCCCATGGGGCGCGCACCACGTCTCCCATGGAGCGCAGGTCCGCCCAGATGGGAAGTGGGTTGGTTTGGCCCTCGTCGGTACGCAGTCGACGGAGGAGGGAGATGACGGCTCGGCGGTCGGTGGTCGTCGTGCCAGGAATAGTGCTGATGCCACGTATGTCGCCAACGGCGGTCACGCGGAGCTCCTTTGGCTGGGCGCTGCCGGTACCGCCGGAACCTACCCTTCCCCCCTCCTCCGTCATGCGCCTCAGAGCGTTGCTCCTGTCACATGCGGTACATCAGACGCGGAAGACATCGAGGAAACTGCTCCAGAATCCCCTCTTCCGTCCCGGTTCCTGCCGCATCGGGGCGGACGGTGCCACGGCCATGGGCTGCTCCGCACCGGGCACCGAGGCACGGCTCTGCAGAGCCGCCGTCATGCGCGTGGCCGGTGACGGGCTGAAGGTCGCGGGCAGTGCCACCAGGGCCCGGTGGAACGGCCCCGGCCGCCACTGCAGTTCCTCCCGGGGCACGGCCAGCGCCAGGTCGGGCAGCGCGTTGAGCAGCCGCTCGATCGCGGTGGTCGCGATCACGGTCGCCGGGTCCTTGGCGGGGCAGGCGTGCGGTCCTGCCCCCCACGCCAAATGCGCGCCCTTGCTGTGGGCGCGGCGGGCCTCGGCGAGCGCCGGGTCGCCGTTGGCGCCCGCGAAGGAGATGACGACCGGGGTGTTCGCCTCCACGACATGGCCGCCGAGGTCGACGTCCTGGACCGGGTAATGGGTCGCGTAGTTGGCGATCGGGGTCTCGTTCCACAGCACGTGGTCGAGAGCCTCCTCGATCATCATGCCGCTCTGCCGGCCGCCCGCGCCGGACAGCATCAGCAGCAGGGCGTTGCCGATGAGATTGCGCTCGGGTTCCACCCCGGCGCCCATCAGCATCACCAGCTGGTCCTTCAGTTCCTCGTCGGTCAGTCCGGCCGGGTGCTGGATCAGCCACGAGGTGACGTCGTCGCCCGGCCGGCGCCGCTTGAGGGCGATCAGCTCCATGAGGCAGGCGGTGAGGTCCTCGTTGGCCCGCAGCGCGTCCTTGCCGTCGAAGATCGCCGACATCGCGGTGGTGAGGGTGTCACCGATGTCCGCGGGGCAGCCGAACAGCTTGTTGAACAGCAGCAGCGGCAACAACTTGGCGTAGTCGTTGAGCAGGTCGGCCCGGCCCCGCTCGCTGAACTGGTCGAGCAGGTAGTCGGCGATCGGCTCCACGTCGCGGCGGACCCGGGTGATGTTGAGCCTGGCCAGGCTGTCGGTGACCGCCTTGCGCAGCCGCAGGTGCACCGCACCGTCGGTGAACAGGCAGTTCGGCCGGTACGCCATCATCGGCAGCACCGGGTTGTCCATCCCGATGCGCCCCTCGTTCAGGGCCTTCCAACGGCGGGCGTCGCGAGCGAAGAGCTCGGTGTTCTGCAGGACGCGCAGCGCCATCTCGTGCCCCACGACCAGCGTGGCGTCCGCGCCCGGGGCGAGCTCGACCGGCCCGGCCGGAGCGTGGGCACGCAACTGGTCGTAGAGCGCCTGCGGATCGGCGGCGAACGAGGCGTCGTGCATGGGGCATCTGCTGCCCGCGGGCGCAGATGTCTGCTGGAGATCCATGAAGTCTTCCTTGATGAACCGGGAGCGTCCGCTCCCGGGCGAGGTGGGCGCGGAACGGTCAGGCCGCGCGCTCGAGCAGATGCCGGACCAGCGCGATCAGCGCCTTCGCGGAAGACTGCTGGTTGCGGGCGTCGCAGTAGACGACGGGAGTGTCCGGGAGCAGGTCGAGCGCCTCACGCACCTCCGCCTCGCTGTAGGTGGCGGACCGATCGAAGGTGTTGACGGCGATGGCGTACTCCAGGCCGTACCCCTCGACGAGGTCGATGACGGGGAACGTCTCCTCCAGCCGCGCGGGGTCGACCAGCAGCAGTGCTCCCAGCGCACCGCGGGCCATGTCCTCCCACAGCTGCATGAAGCGCTGCTGCCCCGGCGTGCCGAAGAGGTACAGCACCAGGTCTTCGCTCAGCGTGAGACGGCCGAAGTCCAGGGCGACCGTGGTGGTGGTCTTGCCCGTCACGCCCCGCAGGTCGTCGACGTGCACGGAGGCCTGGGTCATCTTCTCCTCGGTGCGCAGCGGAGTGATCTCCGACAGCGACCCGATGAGTGTCGTCTTGCCCACGGCGAAATGCCCGACGACGAGGATCTTGGCGGCGTTGGTCACCGCGCTGGAGACGTAGATGGAGCCCTGGGCCGTCTCAGCTGATGAGGGATTGGAGTCCATGCAGAACCTTCTCGAGGGTCGCTCTGTCAACGTTCTGGGCCCGGGGCGGCTCGGCTCGGTGGAGCAGGTGCCCCTGTTCGGACAGGTCGGTCAGCAGCAGGCGGGCCACCCCGACCGGCAGCCCGAGGTGGCCGGCCACCTCGGCCACCGACAGGTAGCCCCCCGCGCACAGGTCCCAGATCGCCGTCACTTCGGGCCCGGCCCCGAGCGGAGGAGTCCGCTCGGGAGCCAGCGTGACGAGGGTGTGCAATGCAAGATCGTCCGAGGACGGCAGGCTCCGGCCACCGGTGATGACGTAGGAGCGGACGAAGTCGCTGGAGACGGATTCCTTCTCGCCGGGAGCCGTCATGAGCCGCCACCATGGGTCGAGCGCGGTGCGACGCTCATCGCCTTGCTGAGCGCCACCACCGTCTTCTGCATACGGAACGACACGGCTTCCATGTCGACGTCCGGAGCCGCCGAGACGGCCAGGTAGGCGCCCTGGCCGGCGGCGCTCAGGAAGATCCAGCCGCCGTCGTACTCCATCAGCGTCTGCTTCCAGACGCCGTTGCCCGAACCGACGAAACCGGAGACCGCGCGGCTGAGGGACTGCATGGAACTCATGGCCGCGGCGTTCGTCTCCGCGTCGTCGCGCGAGATGTCGTCCGAACGCTGCAGCAGTAGGCCGTCACCCGAGACGAGGACGGCGTGACGGGCACCGCGCACCTCGAGCACGTCGTTCAGCACCCACGACAGGTCGGTGTTCACCGCTGATCAGGTCCTTCCATGGTGTTCGTGATCCGGCCGAGCTGGGTGCCGCGGGCGAACGCGCCGAGGCGCGACGCGGTCACCTCGCTGGCCTGCTCGGGCGTGGGCTCGTCGGCAGTGGCCGTGGCGTCCGGCGAGGGCACCACCGAGATGGGGCCCTGCCGTCGGCGCCGCTTGGGAAGTCCGCCGTTGGTCCTGCCCACGACATGGGAGGGGCCCACCGGAACGGGAGTGAGCCGCTGCGGGGCGGCTTCCTCCCCGGAGGCTTCCTGGACGGGCTCGGCAGGTGCGGGCGCCTCGGCGGCAAGGAGACTTTCCGGTACACGGATCACCGCACGCACTCCGCCGTAGGGGGACACCGAGCCCACGGAGACGGCGAAGCCGTACCGCGCCGCGAGCATGCCGCACACCGCGAACCCGAACCGGGGCGGATCGCCCAGACTCGTGATGTCGACCGCGCCTTCGGGGGACAACAGCGCCGCCGCCCGGTCCTTGGTCTCCTGGTCCATGCCCAGCCCGGCATCGTCGACGATGAAGCACACACCCGTCGGGACGGCCTGGATGTTGACCTCGACCGGCGTGCCCGGAGCACTGTAGGTGGTCGCGTTGTCCAGCAGTTCGGCCAGTACGACGGCCACCGGTTCGACGGCCTTGGTGGAGACGGAGACGCTGACCTGGGCGTGGATGCCGACCCGGTTGAAGTCCTTGATCCGTCCCTGGGCGCTGCGGGCCACGTCGTACACGGTCGCCGCGCCGTCACGCCGGCCCAGCCATCCGCCGCACAGTACCGAGATACCCTTGGCCCGGCGGCTGAACTGGCTGCCGGTGTGGTCCACCGACATCAGGTCGGCGAGGACCTCGGTGTCGTTGCCGTACTTCTTCAGCAGCTCGTCGAGCAGCAGCTGCTGCTCCTCGGCGAGGGACTGCAGTGTTCCCATCGCCGACTTCAGTACGGCCTTGGTCGACGACTCGGCATCCGCGCGGACGTCGGCGAGGTCGCCCTGGTGCCGCGCGTTGAGCGCGGCGATCTGCCCCTGCTGCTGGGCGAGCTGACCCTGGGTCTGCCCCAGGCTTGCTTCCAGGTCCTTCCTCGTTCTGCGGAGAGCCAGGTTGGTTCTCCGCGCCCTCATCACTGCGAACACCGCAGCGATGAGCACTACCAGCAAGATCCACAACAGTGGATCCCGGATCAATGACGTCATGAGACTCTCTTCAAGTCGCATCGCGCCGGGAGCGCGGGAGGTCCACCGGTCCATGCTGAGCGACCCGGCCGTCGAACGGCTCGGGCCCATGGGCGGACCACACCTCACTCCTTGGCGATGGGGCCTTAGAGACTGTCCCCCGTACGCGTTCATGACGCGCCGTCAGTCTGCTGAAAGTTCGATGATCTTATCAGTTACATATGCGCAAAACGTATGCCCCATGCGTCACTCAGCGACCCTCACCAGACCCTCACACGCCTGCCTTCCGCGTGTCACCGACACGGAATGCGCGCTGCCGGATCCGGAGGAACCGGACCGGAACCAGCAGGGAACCGGGACGGAACCCGGGCGGAACTCCGGGCGGAACCGGGAGGGCATCAGCCCGGTTCGCCCGTGGTTCCACCCCGCCGACGGGGCGTGCAGGGGGGTGCAGGTCAGGACGCGTCGAACCGCACGCGGTCACTGCCCCGGTCGGAGGGGAACGACGCAAGGGCGCTCCTCTCCTCGGCGACGGAGGCCCGGTCGGCCCGCGAGAAGCGACACAGCGGAGTGACCGCCACGGCACCGTCCTCGAAATCCCAGGTCGCGGCGACCCACCCGTCGACCAGCACCACCCGGGCGCCGGTGACCGACAGACCGCGGTGCGCGTCGTCGATGACGCGCACCGCGGTCGTGGTAACCGAGGACCGCGTCGTCGAACGCGGGCAGGAGCCGCACCGGTACCGGCGTCGCGGCGTCGGGGCGCGGCAGGCCGGGCAGGTCCAGCAGCTCCCGGCCCCGCTCGTCGCGGAACGACACCAGTTCCCCGCGCATCGCGGCGACCGCGGCCGGCAGCCCGGCCAGGCCGGACCACGCGCGCAGATCGGCCGTGGCCGCGGGGCCGTACGCCGTCAGGCAGCGCCGTACCAGCGCCCGGCCCACCGGGTCCGAGCCTTCCGCGTCGTGCTCGTCGTCGTGCGGTACGGGTCCACCGTGGCAGCCGTAGAGGTCGGAGTGTGTCCTCTGCTCGGGGCATCATGGATGTCACGCCGAAGACATCAGCGCGACTGCCGGCACTGCTCTCCCTGCTCCAGGCGCGCCGGGACCGGCCGGGGGCACTGCCGGCCGAGCGGTTGAGCGTCAGCCCACGCACCGTGCGCCGCGACGTCGACCGGCTGCGCGAGCTCGGCTACCCCATCGTGGCCGTCAAGGGCCCCGAGGGAGGCTACCGGCTCGGCGCCGGTACGGATCTCCCGCCGCTGCTGTTCGACGACGAGCAGGCCGTCGCCCTCGCGGTCGCCCTCCGGATCGCCGCCACCACCGGCGCCGGCATCGAGGAGGCCGCGGTACGCGCGCTGAACACCGTCCGCCAGGTGATGCCGGCCCGGCTGCGCCACCGCGTCGACACCCTCCAGGTCACCGCCGTCGAACGGCCGGGAGCCCGCCCGGGCCCCCAAGTCGACAGCGGCGTGCTCATGACGCTCAGCGAAGCGGTCCACACCCGCGAGGTCCTGCGCTTCGCGGACCCCTGGACAACGGTGACGTCAGGGCCGACCTGAAGACGGCGCACACCGGCATCCGGAAGAAATTCGAGCGTGTCGGGTTCACTCATGCCGCCGACACCGCCTCGGTGCCGGCCGGGTACCCCCGGGTCCTGATGCGGCTCGACCCGCGCCCGGACGGACCCGGAGCGGCCACGGCCCGACGGTGACGGCACTGCTGTCCGCCGCACCCCCGTGCCTTTCTGTCCGCTTCCGTCCCGGCCGTGGGACAGACGGAAGCCGCCCCGCGGTGCCGGACGCCGATGAGGTCCGGCACCGCGATCGCGGGACGGCTCGTCGAACGCGGCGGCTTCGACACGCGACGGTGCCGACGAGGGACCGGCGCCGGTCCGGCC
>NZ_JBHSPC010000001.1:0-38360 GCF_042656345.1 Streptomyces incanus | reverse complement strand
GACGGCCGGGTGTCAGACCCCGACGCCGAAGTCGGCGGCGATTCCGGCGAGCCCGGAGGCGTATCCCTGGCCGACGGCGCGGAACTTCCACTCGGCGCCGTTGCGGTAGAGCTCGCCGAAGACCATCGCCGTCTCGGTGGAGGCGTCCTCGGAGAGGTCGTAGCGGGCGATCTCCTGGTTGTTCGCCTGGTTGACGACCCGGATGAAGGCGTTGCGGACCTGGCCGAAGCTCTGGCCGCGGTTCTCCGCGTCATGGATCGAGACCGGGAACACGATCTTGTCGACCTCGGCGGGGACACCGGCGAGGTTCACCTTGACGGACTCGTCATCGCCCTCGCCCTCACCGGTGAGGTTGTCCCCGGTGTGTTCCACCGAACCGTCCGGGCTCTTCAGGTTGTTGTAGAAGACGAAGTGCTGGTCGGACAGCACCCTGCCGGAGGCGTCGAGCAGCAGCGCTGAGGCGTCGAGGTCGTAGTCGGTGCCGGTGGTGGTGCGTACGTCCCAGCCGAGGCCGATCACGACCGCGGTCAGGCCCGGGGCCTCCTTGCTGAGAGAGACGTTGCCGCCCTTGGAAAGGGAAACTCCCATTGGGTACTCCTTCTCGGTCGTTCTCGGTGGTATCGAGTATTCGCGGTGGTCCGCGGTCGATGGGTCCTTCCCGGCCGACACTCAGCTACGTGAGTTGCCGAAGAGGACGCGGTAGCCGATGAGCAGGACGAGCGCGCCCACGATGGCCGAACCCCAGGTGGCGGCGTCGAAGAACTCCCGTTGCACCGGCCGGTCCAGGAACTGCGACGACAGCCAGCCGCCCAGGAAGGCCCCCGCGACGCCGATGACCGTCGTACCGATGAGCCCACCCGGGTCGCGCCCGGGGAGGACGGCCTTGGCTATCGCCCCTGCGAGCAGTCCCAGCACCAGCCATGCGATGACGCCCATGACGCCCCTCCTAGTCGTGTCGCCGTGCCGCGCCGGCCATGCCGACGGTGCGGCACAGCAAGCGTCCGTGCATGGGCAAGCCTAACCTCTACAATTCTGTAGAAGTTGTGGGGTGGGGGTGTCGCGCGACGAGGCGAGACAGGCCGGGCGCATACCGCGCCCGGCCCACCCCGTGCGGTCAGCCCTCGTCCTCCGCTTCTTCCTCTTCGTCCTCGAAGAAGTCCCCGACCTCGTCGACGACTTCGGCCGCGACCATGCCGCCGACGACCCCCACGGCCAGTCCGGCCGCGCCCGCCGCGACGACCGTCCCCATGCCGGGGCCGGAGTGCCGCCCGTCGTGGTGGCGCTCGTCGTACCCGTAGTGCCCGGCACGCCCGTGATCGCCGTGCGAGCCGTACGAGCCATGCGAGCCGTACGAGCCGTGCGAAGTCCGGTGTTCCACGAGCCGGCGCAGCCACTCGTCGACGATCGCGTTCCAGTCCTGGTGCTCGACACCGTCGTGGGAGACCGTGAACCGGTTCACCGCGTCGTGGCCGGAGGAGAAGAGCCCACCGCGCTTGTCCGCTTCCAGCACGACTTCCATGCCGCCGGGACCGGCGAGGAACGTCACCTCGATCTCGGTGATCCGGTGGGCGTACTGCGCCGACGGGGTCAGCTCGATCTCCTGGTAGAAGGGCAGCTGCTGGCCGGTGCCGCCGATGCGGCCGTACTCGAGATCGGCGGACCGGAAGCCGAACCCGAGCCCGCCGAACGCCTCGAGGATCGCCTCCTGCACGGGCAGCGGCCCGACGCTCAGCTGGTCCAGGTCGCCCTTGTCCCTGGCACCCGCCACGGCGAGCTCGGTCCGCACACCCAGGACGATGCCAAGGCCCTGGCCGTGGAGCTCGGTGACGGGGGTCTCCCAGGGCAGCGCCACGGTGAACGGGACGCTCTGCAGTTCGTCGGCGCCGAGCCTGAAGCCGCCGCCCACGGTGAACCGTTCGAAGGCGACGACGCCCTCGCCCTCCCCCTCCTCGTGCTCGACCTCGACGCGAGCCACCAGCTCCAGCGTGATGTGCTCGATGTCGAAGTCGGCGTCACCGCCCTTGAGATGGACCTGCCCGGTCAGCGCGGCTCCGGGCCGGGGCGCACCGGGGTCGAGGACCGTGTCGACCGTGGGGCCGCCCACACCGAGCGAGCCGAGCAGTCGTTTGAACACCATCGCGGCGTCCACTCCTTCACGTGCGAGTGTTCCGTAAGAGCAGTGCCGTACGTCTCCGCGGACGCACGGCACAGGCCTTCTACAGGCATGTAGAAGCATAGGGCGGCGGTATCCGGGCAGGCGTGCACTCGGTGCCGACGCGGCGGGAATGGCTGAAAGCGGGCCCCGCGCCGCCGGTGGACACGAGACCTCCCTCGCCCGTCACCGCGCACGATCGCGAGGGTCGCATGTCCACGGGTTCGGGTTTACCCGGACGTCGGCCGCGGTTACGGTTTCCCGGGTCGTTACTCTCGTGTCACTTACGCAACTCCTGTAAGAGGTGTTCTGCTCTGTCTGGGTTCCCGAAGGAAGGAATCGTGAACGAAACGCTGCCCTCGCGCAGCCCCGGGGAGACGGACGGGTCGCCGACGAGACCGGGCAAGGAGGAGACCCGCACCGGCACCGCACCGGCCGGCGGGGGGACCCGGTCGGCGAAGCCGCGGGACGCGCTCTTCGACAACGCCAAGTACCTGGCCATCGTGCTGGTGGCGGTCGGCCACGCGTGGGAACCACTGCGCAGCGAGAGCCGCACCGTCGTGGCCCTCTACACGCTGGTCTACGCCTTCCACATGCCGGCGTTCATCATCATCTCCGGCTACTTCTCGCGCAGCTTCGACTGGAGCCCGGGGAAGATCAAGCGCCTGATCACCGGCGTCGCCGTGCCGTATGTCGTCTTCGAGGTGGCGTACACCCTCTTCACCCGGTGGAGCGACAACGAACCGGACCGCTCGATCAGCCTGCTGGACCCCCTGTATCTGACGTGGTTCCTGGCCGCTCTGTTCATCTGGCGGCTGACCACCCCGATCTGGCGGGCCCTGCGCCGGCCGCTGCCCCTCGCCCTCACCATCGCGGCACTGGCCACCCTCACCCCGTCCATCGGCAAGGACCTCGACCTCCACCGCACCCTTCAGTTCCTGCCGTACTTCGTGCTCGGCCTCTCACTGCAGAAGAAGCACTTCGAGATGGTGCGCCGCCGTGAGGTGCGCATCCTGGCCGTGCCGGTGTTCGCGGGCGCGCTGGTCATGGCCTACTGGGCCGTGACACGGATGAACTACGCCTGGTTCTTCCACAAGTCCAGTGCCGAGGATCTCGCGGCGCCCTCCTGGTACGGGCCGGTCATGACGCTGGCGGTCTTCGGCTGCTCGACGGTCCTCGTCGCCGCCTTCGTAGCCCTCGTCCCGCGGCGCCGGACGTGGTTCACCGCGCTGGGCGCCGGCACGCTGTACGGGTACCTGCTGCACGGCTTCTTCATCCAGGCCGCCAACCACTGGCACTGGTCCCGCAACGACTGGTTCCACACCCCGCTCGGCGAGATCACCGTCACCGTGATCGCGGCCGTGGTCGTGACCGCCCTGTGCACCGCACCGGTGCGGCGGATCTTCCGTGCCGCGTTCGAGCCGAAAATGGACTGGGCCTTCCGACGGCAGGCCTCCGCGCCCGCGCCGGCATCAGCACGGGAACCGGATCCGGCACCGGCGCCGGCATCACAGCAGTCCGGTTAGGAGCCGAGGGGCGTACGAGCCCTGCCCTGGGGGCTCGTACGCCCCTTCCCGCACGGGCGGCCGGTGGCCGCGGGAGCCGGCCGGACCGTCGAAAAACCCGGACCGTCCGTCAGAGGACCCGGGCCGTCCCAAGGCTCCCCTTTCACCGGGCAGGGCAGCGCGGTTCTGCCGGTCACCTACCGGGCGCAGCTCCCGAGAGTGTGCGAAGGTGCGCCGAAGCCGGCGGGAACGGGTCTTGCGGGCGCCCTGGCTGACAGCTTCGCGTGGTGCGAAGGCGTCGAAGCCGTGGAAGGCTCCGGGCCGTACGTGCGCCGCCCCACCGGCGGAGGAGATACCGGCCGGCCCGCCCGGCGCACGGAGCGCGTGCCGCGGCGGCCCGGTCCGGGCCCGGCCGTGGCCCGCTACCTGTCGGCGAACCGGTCCACCGCCGCGGCCGCCAGCGCGCTGATCGCGGGCCGCAGGGCGCTGCCGATGTGCGGGGCGAAGAACGGGGAATGGTTCGGGGCCGGCACGGCGTCGGGACCGCCCGCCGCCGCTCGGCGCCACTCCCGCGCGCCCACCACGCCCAGCATCCAGTAGACCAACGGGACTCCGTGCAGGCCGTGGCCGGGGGCGCCGGCGTCCCCGAACAACGGGAAGTCCTCGGTGGCCATCGAGCCGGGCCAGTCCAGCACCCGGCCGGCGCCCAGGAGCGCGGCGTGGGCCCGCCGTACGGAGGCGGTGTGGTGCGGGTCGCACAGCAGGGCCGCCGAGCGGGAGGCGACCATCACCTCCGGCTCGCGCGGCGCCCCCGCGGCGGCGCTCTCCGCGAGGACGACGCGGCGCACCGCGGACAGCGCCCGTTCCAGGGACGCCTCGTTCGCCGCGCGCAGCGCGATTCCCAGCCGGGCCTCGTCGGGAATGACGTTGGCGGCCGTCCCGGCCCGCAGTGTGCCCACCGTCAGGGTCACCTGGTCGGCGGGCGCCGTCTCGCGGGCCACGACGCCCTGGAGCCGGGTCACCACGGAGGCCGCAGCGACCACCGGGTCCACCGCCAGGTGCGGAGTGGCGGCGTGGCCGCCCCGCCCGTGCAGCAGGACGTCGAGCACCGCTCCGGCCGCCGCCATCGGCACCCGCTCCGGCGCGTGCGCGACCGTGCCCGCGGGCAGCGGCGCGGCGTGCTGGGCCAGCACGACGTCGGGCCGGCCGAACCGTTCGTACAGTCCGTCACCCAGCATGGCCTCGGCCCCGCACAGCGTCTCCTCGGCGGGCTGCCCCACCACCACCAGGGTGCCCCGCCACCGGTCGGTGAGGCGCGCGAGCAGGCCGGCCGCGCCGGTGGCCGCGGCCAGGTGCAGATCGTGGCCGCAGGCGTGCATGGCGCCGTTGCCGCTGGCGTACGGCAGTCCGGTCCGCTCCTCGATCGGAAGTGCGTCGAGTTCCGCCCGGAGCCACACCCGGGGACCGTCCCCGTTGCGCAGGACGCCGACGACGCCGTGGCCGCCCACCCGGCGGGTCGCCGCGCAGCCGGCCGCCTCCAGGGACCGGGCGAAACGGTCGGCGGTGCGCTCCTCCCGCCCGGACGTCTCCGGATGCGCGTGCAGGTCCAGGTACAGGTCGAGGGCGGGCCGCAGCACCTCCCCGGCGCGGGCGAGGAGACTGGCCGGGGCCGGGGCCGGGGCGTCGGATGCCGGGGGAGCCGGGGAGGGGTGGGACGGCGGGTTCATCGGCGGACTCCGCAAGGACGGCCGGGTCCCCGCCGCGCTGCGGTGGGGACCCGGGAGGGGAGGGACGGATTCACGGGAAGGGGTGCGGGGCCCGGAGGATCTCCGCTTCGGTCAGGTCACGGTCCCGGTGCCCGCCGCGGTGCAGCGCGGTCCGCAGCCGGGGCATCAGCAGGGCCCGCTGCCGGTTCCAGCCGAAGTCGATCGGCAGCAGCCCCGGCACCACCGTGGCGACCGTGCGCAGCCCCGCACGCTCCTGCTCCGGCGAGGTCTGGTCGACGACGATCACGTCGTGGCCCGCCGCGACCAGTTCGTCCCGCACCATCGCGACGTCGTCCCGCAGGTCACCGGTGCGGGGCCGGCCGTGGCGCTCCCAGTCCCCGTACACCTCGTCGAAGGGCCGGACCGGGGACGGCTCCAGGTAGGCCCGCGCGTACGCGGACATCCGGGGCAGCCCGTACAGCTGGGGGTGGTCCTTCAGGTGGCGCACCAGGAAGAAGTCGTCCGCCATGGCCTCCAGTTCGTCTCGGCGTTCGGCGGTCTGCCGGGACAGGTGCGGGATGTAGCTCAGCACCTCGGACAGGGCCCCCTCGACCGCGGACCTCGGGTCCAGGGAGGCCGCCGCGGCGAAGGACAGGGTGCCCGGTCCGCCGTCCCGGCGGACGCCGACCACGGTGACGGCCGGGATCGCCAGGTCGATCCGGTTGTCGAAGACGTGGACGTCGTAGCCCTGCAGGGCGGCCCGCTCGGCCATCGCGACGGCTGTGGGACTGCCCACCGTGGCCAGGTCGATGCGGGGCAGCCGGGCCGCGCCGTACCAGCCGTTCAGGAAGGAGTCCCGCTCGACGAGTTCGAGCAGACCGCCCAGGACGGCCTCCTCCGGGCAGCCGCCGATGGCGCAGCCGTTGGAGCACTCGAAGACGAAGTTGTCACCGGCCAGCGGGGCGCTGTAGTAGACCAGCCGCGACGGCACCAGCACCGGACGCTCGTCCCGCAGCGACCAGCCCCACTCCCAGGGGATGGGGCGGCCCGGGTCGAAGGGGTCGGTCAGCGGGTCGTCCCGGTAGGTCTCCGGGCTGTACAGCCCGCACACCTCGGGGTCGACCGCGTCGGCCCGCAGCTCCTCGTAGGAGCCGACGACCGGGACGCGGCCCCCGCGCCGATGGGTGCCCGCGTACCGTTCCAGGCCCTCCAGGAACGCCAGCCGGCGGCTGGTGGCGAAGGAGTTCTCCTGCCCGCTCCAGGTGACGTCGTGCAGTCCCGCGTAGCCGCGGACGAACGCACTGCCGGCCACCGGGGCGGTGGTGGACGAGGTGACGTCGGTCCAGGTGCCGGCCCCCAGGGCGCCGCAGACCGGGTTGGCCAGGGCGTCGGTGGGCAGCGGGTAGGCGAAGGCCGACCGCAGCCGGTAGGCGTCCGGGTCCGGCTTGGGGCGCGAGGCGAGGGTGAGCGGCTCGACTGCGGCCGTTGCCGGGGCGCGGCGGCCGCAGTCCGGGCAGAGCGGGTCGGCGAGCAGCGGGTACGTCCGGATCGTCAGGTTCGCCAGGTCCAGCCGGGTCACCTGCGGCAGGGCCCGGTCCGCCGGATGCTCTGCCGGGGGCGCCGGGAGCGGCCCGCGCAGCAGCGCCTCGCACAGCGCGGTCACGGCGTCCCGGACGTGACCGGTGAGCACCGGCCAGGCCCCGGCCGGACGGGGCCCGTCGGGCCCGGCGGTCTCCAGGGCGTTGCGTTCGCTGCGGCTGCGCAGCCGCTGCCAGCGCAGGGCCAGGCAGCGGCCGCAGGCGGGAGCGGTCCCGTCGCCGCCCCATGGGCCGAGCAGCACCGCCGAGGCGGTGACGTGGACCAGCGCGGTGGGCCGGTCCGCGGCCCACGGGTCCCGGTCCCGGGCGTCCGGGCCGCCCGCGCCGACGGCGCCCACCGGAACCACCCGGGGGGCGTCCTCGGCGCCGAAGTGGCCGTCCAGGGTTTCCTGCAGGGCGTCGCGGGCCCGCGCCATGGGGTGCGCGAGCGGCAGGGTCGCGGCGCTCATGAGGACTTCGTCCAGCGGAAGGTGCGCGCCGCGACGGCACCGAAGACCACGGCGAACACGACGAGTCCGAGGGAGCCCCAGCCGATGTCCGTCAGATCGCCGCGGCCGGTCAGCGCGGCCGACACCGCGTCGTTGAGGTAGCGCAGCGGCAGGACCATCGAGACCTTCTGCAGCCAGTCCGGCATGGCGTCCAGCGGGAAGAACGAACCGGACAGGAACGCCATGGGCAGCATCAGGAAGTTGGCGATGCCGGCCACCGACTCCGGGGTGTCGGCGATGCTGCCGATGATCACCCCGAGCAGCAGGAACGTGGTGATGCCGAGGATCATGACGGGGATCAGCAGCGGCCACCGGGAGTCGGGCACCAGGTCGAAGCCCGGAAGCATCGCCACCCCGATGAACAGCACCGACTGCACCAGGCCCACGCCCAGGGCGAGCACGTAGCGGGAACCGATGACGGCGGTCAGCGGGGCGGGGGACAGCCTGATCATGCGCAGGATGTCGTCCGAGCGCCACTGCATCAGCGTGAACCCGATGCCGAAGACGGCGGCGTTGGCGACACCCCAGGAGAGCACCCCGGCGGCCGTGTAGGACAGATAGGAGAAGCCGCTCTCCTCGACGCTGCGACCGCGGAAGACGAGACCGAAGACGACGAGGAAGATCAGCGGGAAGGCGAAGGTGAAGAAGACGGTCGTCTTGTCCCGGACCTGGGCGCGGTAGCCCGCCGTGGTCAGCGCGGAGTAGGCGCTCATGACTGCTCCTGGTTGTTCGATGCGAGGGGGGACTGCGGCCGGGCGGTGAGCTCGAGGTAGACGTCCTCGAGGCTGGGGCTGCGGGTCTGCACGCCGTCCAGACCGGTGAGGGGGTCGAGGGCGGCGAGGACCCGGCCGGTGGCGCGGGTCTGCAGAACGAGGTGCCCGCCCTGTACGGTGACGCCCTCGACGCCCGGCAGGCCGGCGGCCTGCTCCTCGTCGATCCGGCCGAGCGGGACCAGTAGCCGGCTGGCGGCGCCGAAGGTCCCGATCAGGTTCTGCGGCTCGTCGGTGACGACGAGCCGGCCTTCCACCAGGATGCCCACCCGGTCGCAGAGCGCTTCCGCCTCGTCCAGGTGGTGGGTGGTGTAGACGATGGTCCGGCCCTCCGCCTTCAGCCCCCGCAGCACCTCCCACAGATCGCGCCTGCCCTCCGTGTCCAGTGCGGCGGTCGGTTCGTCGAGGAAGATCAGTTCGGGGCCGTGGACCAGTGCGGAGGCGATGGCGAGCCGCTGCCGCTGGCCACCGGAGAGGTCGTCGACCAGGACGTCGTGCTTCCCGCCCAGACCCACGGCCTCCAGGGTGCGGTCGACGGCCGCACGGTCCGTGCCGAACAGCGCCGCGACGGTGCGCAGGTGCTCGTGCACGGTCTGCCGCACGAAGAAGGCCGAGGACTGGGTCTGTACGCCCATGCGCGGCAGCAGCGCGGTGTTGCGTGGCCAGGGCGACTCGCCGAACACCGTGACCGAGCCGGAGTCGGCCCGGCGCAGCCCTTCCATGATCTCCACCAGGGTGGACTTGCCCGCCCCGTTGGGACCCAGCAGCCCGAAGAACTCACCGCGCCGGATGTCCAGAGAGACCCCGTCGACCGCCCGCCGGCTGCCGTAGTTCTTGGTCACGTCGTCGACCACGACGGCCGGTTGGGCTCCGTGGTCCGTGGTGGGGGAGGGGGAGCTCATACGGGTACCTCATTCATGAGTTGCGTGTTCTTTCAGGGTCGGAGAGTCAGCGGAGGAACAGCCACACGACGGCGGCGCAGGTGCCGGCCGCCGCGACGAGCACCAGGGCGGCCGCGGTGACGGCGTAGGAGGCGTACAGGCGGCGGGCGCGCTGCGGGTAGTCGGCGACGGCGTCCCGCCCGCGGCGGCGCAGGGTCAGGTACGCGCCGGTCTCCGGGGCGAGGTTGGCGGCGCCCAGGATGTGGCCGAGCATGCGGTAGCCGTCCAGCGGGGGCAGCGGGACCAGATTGCTCAGCGCCTGCACGATGCCGACGAAGAGCATCCCGGTCAGCACCGGGCGGACCGGGTCGGCCGGGTCCAGGAGCGCCCGCCACAGAGCGAAGGGCAGCAGGAGCGCCAGGTTGACGTAGGCACCCGCGGCGGCGACCACCAGCTTCGCCCGCAGGCCGGGCAGGAACAGGTAGTTGTCGACCGTGCAGTACATCATCATGGCCGGGAACCGCCAGCGCAGCCCGATCTCGGACACCACTCCGCCGTAGTGCCGGGCGGCGACGCCGTGGGCGAGCTCGTGCAGGCAGATGCTGAACCAGAGGAAGACCGCGAACGGGACGAGCGCCAGGGGGCTGGTGAGCAGCTCCCACGTCCCGTCGAGGAACGCCCCCGCGTCCCAGAGGACGGCGACGGTCATCACCACGACGGCGGCGGCCACCGGCAGTTGCGCCCAGGGGCGCAGCACCGGCCGCAGCAGCCGGTGCAGGCGCCCGGTCGTCGCGTGGGCGTCGGCGACGGTCCGCCGGCTGCCCGCCCAGAAGGTGCCGGTACGTGCCGGGCCGGGCTCCGGTGGCGCGGGTTCCGGGGAGCCGTCGAGCAGGCCCCGGGTGCCCAGCAGGCCCAGGAGCCGCGTCCACTGCTCCTCCGGCAGCCTGCGCCGGAAGCGTTCCGCGTACGCGGCCACGACGTCGTCGACGTTCCGTGTCCCGTCGAGCAGGCCGATGACGAAGTGCTCGCGCGGGCCCACCTCGAACGCGGCGCCGCTGACCGGGTGCTTGATCAGGTGCACGGTGCGCGGGCCGCGCAGCAGCGGCGGGCTGATCAGTACGCCCGGCCGCAGGGCGGGCCGGTAGGCCCGGGCGGCGGCGGCCGGGGCCGCCGCCGGGCCGCCGTCGGGGGCCCGGCCGGACTGGCCGGCGGCCGTGCCGGCGTGGTCGGTGGCGCTCATGAGGCCGCCTGCCGTCCCCCGGTCGGTTCCCGCAGCACCCGGCCCAGGACGAAGGCCAGGTACGCCTCGTCCCGGATGGTGACGTGCAGCCGGTTGTTCGTCATGTGCATGTACGGCGAGAGGAGGCGGGGCAGCACCGCCGGGGCGTGCGTGACCGTCACCAGGGGGGCCGCGTCGGGGTCCTCGGCGCGCACCTGGCCGGCGTCCTCCCGGGCCGGGCCGTCCCACGCCGGGAAGGCGAGTTCGCCGCGTGCGGTGAGGTCCACCACCCGCTCGCGCAGCTCCAGGCAGTGTTCGGCCCAGCGGCGCAGGAACGCCGGCAGCCGGGACAGGTCACCGCTCGCCACCGTCTGCCGCACCTGGGCGAAACGGGCACCGAGGACGGGTGCCTCCCGCTCGTAGGTGCGCTCGTACTCGCTGGACCCGATGAAACCGGTGCCGGGGAACAGCCGGTGCCAGAACTCGTAGTAGGAGTCCAGGTAGTCCGCGAGCCGCTCCTCCTCGGGCAGGAAGCAGCCGGCCATCACCATCATCAGCTGCGCGGAGGTGCCCAGCAGCACCGTCCGCAGGTGCAGGTTCATGCTCCGGTACGCCTCCAGCACGAGGTCGCTGGAGTGCCGGAAGTGCCACTCGGCGAGCTCCACACCGGCCGGGCCGCCGTACTTGGCGTACTCGGGGGCGTAGGCCTCGTAGGAGAAGGAGTTGTTCGGCCTGAGGTTCATCCGGCCGTCCGGGCCCATGTAAGCGGCACGGTCCTCATCGGGGAACTCGATGTCGAACAGGGAGTTGTAGAAGTCCTTCAGGAAGCCCGAGTCGACCTCGTACAGGGCGGGGCGGGTCTTCAGGAAGCCGCTGATCGCCTCCTCGGCGCGGCGCCGCACCTCGGCCTCGGCGGCCGGACCGCTCGGACGCAGCCGCAGCCGGACGTGCGGACCCTCCAGCCAGTAGTTGATGAAGAAGTAACCGGACAGCAGCCCCTCCTCGGTGAGCCGCTCCACCAGCGGACGGACGCACTTCACCAGCAGCGGCTGGGGGTTGGCGGCGTAGAAGATGTGCAGTGCCAGCCACGGCGAGGCGGCGGTGCCCGGGACGGGCCGGAAGGCCGCGGGTTCGGTCAGTTCGGACATGACGGTGCGACCTCCTGGTCGGACTGCGGCTGCTGACGGGTGGTAAAGGTCTCCACGGCGAGTTCGGCGACGTGCCGGCCGCGCCGGGAAGTGAGGTGGAGGCCGTCCTCGGAGGGAAGCATCTCCCGGAAGGCCACCCGGGTACCGGGCTTCCGCTCCACCAGGGCGTCGAACGTGGCCAGGCACAGCGGGCTGTCGAAGTCGACGTAGACGGGCTTGGCCCCGATGGGGCCCTGACCGGGGTGGGAGACCGTGGCGAAGCAGCGGTCCGGCAGGCCGTGGGCGCGTTGCCAGCGCCGGTACTCCAGATAGTGCTCCTCCTCGCCCGAGCCCTGGGCGCGGACCGGCAGGACCTCGGCGTCCGCCGTCCAGGTGCGCCGGCCGACCACCACGTCCCCGTGGGTGACCCGGGGCCTGCGGGTGACGCCGTCGACCGCCTCGTCCTCGGGCACCCCCGACCAGACGTCGAAGGGCGCCATGGTGCTGGGGGAGAGGAGCAGCAGGCTGCGCGGGATCTCCGGGAGCGCGATCGGCACCAGGTAGCCGAGGTACACCGGCACGACCTCGCGGCCGAGGCGGCGGGAGCGGAGCAGCAGGCGGCCGGCCGCCTCGTCGTGGACGACGTAGAGGTCGTCCAGGTGGATCCGGTCCTCCTCGGGCACGGTGCTGGTCTCGCCGGGACACACGACCTGGTAGTCGGTCAGCCGCCCGTGCAGGTTCAGGTTGCTGGTGACCGGACCGCCGGTGACCTCCGCCAGCACGGCGCCGTCCGGGCAACGGGCCGCCATCTCCGCGCGCAGCGCGTCGCAGAATCCGGGAGCGGCGGGGTCGCCGTCCGGGGCGGTGCCGTCGTAGAGGTGGGTGAACCGGCTGAAGGGGAAAGCCAGTCCGCCGTACGACTTGTTGAGCACCACCAGGGGCCGGCCGCCCTCGGGCCGGGAGAGCTGCAGGTGGTGACTCTGCGGAGTGAAGTGACCGGTGATCCCGCCGAGTTCGCCGGCGGTCTCGGACAGCAGCGTGGCGGGAAGCTCGATTTCCTCGGCGCCGCGCTGCGCGCCGTCCCGCCAGAGGGCGCTCATCCCCGCGTGGAAGTGGCGGCGGGCCCGGTCGAGCGATTTCATCTCGTTCTGCCCGAGCCAGTTCTCCTCGGGCACGTAGGCGCCCTGGTCGTCGAAGGAGGCCCGCTTGGAGGTGAAGGAGATGTACTGGTCGAAGAAGTCCTCGTGGAAGTCGTGGACCAGGCCGAGCAGGTCGTCGCATCGGCCGCCGCGGCCGTAGCGGGCGATGAAGAAACCCATCAGGGTGATGCGCTGCGGCAGTGTCAGGTCGAACAGCGGCAGGACGCCCTCGACGGCGCGCAGGGCCCGTCCGGTGTCCCCGCCGAGCACAGCGGACGCGCACGCGGACACGTCACCGGTGTCCACGTCCTCGTACACCAGGGTCTGCGGGAGCGCCGGTTCGGCCGCCCCCAGTTCCCGCTGGGCGTCGAGGAGTCCCGTCCGCAGGGTGCCCAGCAGAGAACGGCGTTCGTCGACGCCGGCCCCGGTGTAGCGGTCGAGGCAGTGGGCCGGGCCGTCCAGCAGGCCGGCCAGCCGGTCGGCCCAGGCGGCCCCCAGCGAGTGCAGGGCGTCCTGGTAGGAGCGCAGCGGGTCGCGGTCGTGCACGTCCGCGCGGAGCACCGGCACCTGCACCATGCCGAGGTCCAGCAGAGCCGACGCGTACCGTTCGCACGCCTGGTGTCCCGCGTCGTGCTCGCTCTCCAGCCAGGCCACCAGGTCCCGGTGGCGCACCGGCTGCGCGTGTCCGCCGAGCCACTCCAGCAGCCGCTCCAGGGTTCCGCTGCTGCGCAGGAAGAACAGCCGGTCGCGGACCGCGTCGAAGGTGACCGCGGCGCTGTCGTCGCCCGCGGCCAGTACGTGGCGTACGTAGCGGATACGGTCCGCGTCGCGTCCCCAGCCCGGCGAGAGGACCACCGGCAGGTCCTGGCGGCGACCCGGGTCGGACATGATCAGTTCGGTGAGCCGGGCCAGGGCCACCACGTTGAGCCGTACGTGGCTCACCCAGTCCTCGCCGGTGCGCAGCGCCGCCCCGTCGTCCTGTGGGTCCTCGGTGAAGGCGCCCAGCCCGATGCCGGTGAAGGTGCTGAAGGGGCTGGTCTTGCAGGCCGTGCGGTACAGGTAGGTCAGCGCGGACCGCTCGATCTTGCGCAGGCGGTTGCCCGGCCGCGGGCTGGTGTCGCGCAGGTAGGTGTCCAGCCGCCCGTCGAGGGCGGGCGAGGCGAGCAGCAGACCGAGGCGCAGCCGGTCGTCGGCCAACACCTCGCGCAACGCGCCGCGGTTCTCCCGCAGTTCACCGGCGAGGAGGTCGGCGCCCTCGGCCCGGAGCTCCTCCAGGCGGGCACGGTCGCGCAGCCACTCCTCGGTGAGCCGGCCGGTCTCCGGGGCCCGTTTCGCCACCAGGCGGACGGCGGCCGCGGGGTCGGCCGGCAGCCGGTTGTTGAAGATCTGCCGCCGCAGGTTGATCAGGCCGCGGCGGGCGGCCGCGTCACCCGGGTCCTCCTCGGGGCCGGTGGTCGACTTGACCAGGGCGTGCAGCAGGTCGCTCAGCGCCGCACCGGCGGCGCTCAGGCGTTCCTCCTCGTCCAGCACGGTGTCGGCCCAGCGGCGGGTGCCGGGGCAGCGCAGGCCGTGCACGGTCTCGACGGGCAGGCCGGCGGCGCGCAGCACGAAGCGCCGGCCGAGTTCCCAGTGGGCGCCGGGGACGACGGGCTCCATGAGGGTGTCCGGGGTGCCGGACTCTATCGGGGTCATGAGCATTCCTTCGCGGCCGTCAGGCGATCTCGTGGCGGAGGTCGGCGGGCCCGGGCCGTTCGTGACCGAGGGCCATGATGAGCAGGGGGGCCTCGTCGCCGTCCGCCAGGCCGAGCCGCTCGACGAACGAGACGTTGTCGAAGCCGAGCGCCACACCGGCGCCCAGGCTCAGGGCGGACGCCGCCAGGTAGAAGCTCTGCGCGACGGCGCCGGCGGTGCCGACGGCCAGCCGGTAGCCGCGGTCGCCGACGGCGTCCAGCACGGCGGTGGTCCGCACGGTGGGCACGAGGACCACCCCGGCCTGCTCCAGGTTGTAGTTGGCCAGGAAGTAGTTCTCCTGCAGGAAGGAGCCCTGCGGGCCGGCGGCGACCAGCCGCAGGTCGCCGCGGTCGGCGTCGTAGACGTACGCACCCTGCTCCACGCCCTCGACGTGGTTGACGAAGGCGTACATCCGGGCGAGCCGGACCTCGCCGGCCGGGTCGGTGTCGCCCGCCAGCCGGGTCCCGGCACAGGCCGCCAGCACCGCCGAGAGGTGCTCCCTGGCCACCCGGCGCCGGGCGTCGAACCGGCCGAAGCTGGAGCGGCGGTCGCGCAGGGTGCGGCGCAGGCCGGTGCCGGGGAAGGCCGGAGCAGGCAGCTCCACCCGGTCGCCGCCGGCGTCGGTGGGCCGGGCCGCGGCGGCCGCCAGCGTTCCGGGGGCGGGCCGGTCGGCGGCGCCGGCCAGGGTCGCGGAGTGCATCTCACGCAGCGCGCTGAAGTCCAGCAGGGTGCGGGAGCGTTCGACGTCCCGGTGCCGGACGGAGGGCCGGTGGGCCGGGTCGGTGCGCGGGACGTCCTCGCGGGCGGGGTCCCGCCGGGGCGCCGGTGCGTCCCAGTGCAGCGGCACGACCGCGAACACGGACTCCTCCTCGCCCGTCACCCCGAGCAGCTCGTTCAGCCGGGGCTCGTCGAACCACATCACGGGGGCGAGGCGCAGCCCCCGGGCGGCGGCCCAGATCCGCCAGGTGTGCACCAGGGTGCCGACGTCGGTGGAGACCACGTGGAAGGAGAAGCTGTTGTACTTGAAGGAGTTCTGCCAGTACTTGACGCCGAGGATCAGGTACTGGTCGGTGTCGAGGGCCTCGGCGGGCACGTCCGGGCCCAGCGCCCGGCGGACCCGGTCGGTGACGTCGCCGGCCAGCAGCCGCTGCAGGGCGTGCCGGTGGATGTCGTAGTAGTGCAGGCCCGGGGTGAGGGGACCGGAGGCACCGGACGCCCAGTGGATGCTCACCGGGTACAGGCCCCCGCCGCCCGCGGTGCCGCGCGACCAGTTGGCGTGCGTGTAGAACGGCAGACCGGGCAGGTCGGTGTTGGCCTGGATGCCCAGGCGGCGCCCGGTCAGCCCGTAGGAGTCCTGGAGCATCGCCGACAGCAGCGGCAGGCTGAAGCCGCGGGCGGCGTCGCCGTCCCGCACCGGGACGGTGCCGGGCAGCAGACCCGGCCCGACCGGGACGTCGGCGAGGTCCTCGGTGGCGGGCAGGGCGAACGCCTCGGCGTGCGGATAGTACTTGCCCTTGCGCGGGCCGTCGTCCCAGTTCACGACATGGTCGGTGGGCTCCATCGGGACGCGGCCGCGGTGCAGGATGGCGTGCGCGTATTCATGGGCGTACCCCACAAGATCCCCCTTTCCTCGGTTCTTCCTCGGTTCGCCGGCGCTCGCGCGCCGGGGCGGTCGGCCGGTCATGGGAACGGGTGCGGGCCGGGGTTGAGACCGGCCTCGGTCAGGTCGTCCGCACGCAGCCCCGCCTCGCGCAGCGCGGTGCGCATGCGCGGCATGTGCCGGGCCCGCTGCCTGCTCCAGCCGAAGTCGAGCGGCAGCAGACCGGGCACCAGCACCTTCACGGTGTACAGCCCGAGGGCGCGCTGTTCGGGCGTGGTCTGGTCGACGACGACGACGTCGAACCCGGCGGACGTCACGGCCTCCACGGCGGCGAGCAGGTCGTCCCGCACGTCCGGACCGGAGCCGTCGGCGCGGCTCCAGGCCAGGTCGGCCACGTCGAGGGGCCGCGCGGGCGCGGACTGCCGCAGCAGGAAGTCGGCGTGACGGCCCATCTCCGGCACCGCGTAGACCAGCGGATGGTCGTGCAGGCTGGTGATCTTCTCGTGGTCGGCGGCCATGGCGAGGTACCCGGCCGCGTCGCGCTCGAAGCGCTGCAGCAGCTGCACCGAGTCGGTGGCGATCTCGCACAGGGCAGCGGCCAGCGCGGCCTCCGGGTCGAGGGAGGCCCCGGCCCCGAAGCACATCCGGGCGGGCCCCCCGTCGAACCGCTCGGCGACCCCGGTGACCACGGGAACCGGGAAGGTGATCCGGGTGTCGAAGAACCGGGCCCGGTACCCGTACAGGGCCATGCGGTCGACCATGAACCGGGTGCGCGGGTCGGTGCTGGTCGACGGGTCGATCTCGCGCAGCGGCTGCATCCCGTGCCAGGCGAGCAGGAAGGAGTCCCGTTCCAGAACTTCCATCAGGCCGCTGAGCACGGCCTCCTCCAGACTGCCCCCGGAGGCGCAGCCGTTGGAGCTCTCCTGCACGAAGCGGTGCTCGATGCCCGGCTTGTGGTAGAAGGCCAGGATCTCCGGCACGGGGCGCGGCCGGGCGTCCCGCAGCGACCAGCCCCACACCCAGGGGATGGGCCGGTCCGGCGCGAACGGCGGCACCCAGGGGTTCGCCCGGTGGAAGCCGTCCGTGTACAGGCCGGTCTCGCGCGGGTCGACGGCGTCCGGGCCGAGGCCGTCCAGGGCGGCGGTCAGCGTGACGGAGCGGCCCCGGGCACGCATCCCGGCGAAGCGTTCCAGGCCCTCCAGCACGCCGATGCGGGTGCTGTCGTAGTAGGTGTCGGCGTGCCCGCCCCAGAACGTCTCCCGCAGGTAGTCGCCGGAGCGGCTGGAGAAGCAGCCCACCGTGGCCGAGGTCGTCGGCGAGGTGACGTCGCACACCACCGACGGGCCGATCGCCCCCCAGTGCGGGTTGGCGAACGCGTCCACCCGCAGGCCGTAGTCGTCCAGCGGGCGGACCCGGCTGACGCCCGGCCGGTACTTCGGCGCGGGCCGCAGGCCCAGGGCCGCCGACTCGGCGGTCACCGGCTCGGGGGTGCCGCAGTGGGGGCAGTCCGGCTCGGGCACCAGCGGATGGTGGCGAACCGTCAGGTCCTCCAGGTCCATCAGCCACACGTCGGGGAACGGCGCGTCCCCGTCCGGGCCGGCCGCGGCGAGGCGGGCGATCAGCGCGGCGACCGCCTGCGCGGCGAACGGCACCAGATAGGGCCAGGGGCCCGCCTCCCGGGTGCCGCCGCGCAGTTCCAGGCCCTCCCGCAGACCGACCGAGCGCACCCCCTGCCAGCGGCGCCGCAGGCACACGGCGCAGCCTGCCCGGCCCTTGGCGGGCCAGGGGCCGATCACCGCCTGCCGGCCGTACAGATGCACGGGGAGGACGGTGTCCGGGGCATCCCCGGTGTCGGCGAAGGCGTCCCGCACCCCGAGCGCGCCGACACCGATGCCGGGAACCGGGCGTCCGGGCAGGGCGGGCAGGTCGCGCAGGGCCCGGCGGAGGTCCTCCGCGAAGCGGCGGCACGCGTCCTCGCGCGGCTCCGCGGAGGCCTCGGTCAGGTCAGCGGTCATCGCCGGCCGCCCCGGTGAGCAGAACGCGGACGGTGTGGATCCCCGCGGCGGGCAGGTCGGCCGCGTGCGTGGGCACGACGAGGGCGTCCCGGCCGGCCGAGGCCAGCCGCTCCAGGACGTCCGCCCACGTCACCGGCGGCCGGTCGGCGGCCGGCTCCTCCCCGGCCGCGTCGGCCGTGACCGGGATCAGGGCCGCGTCCAGGTCGGCCAGCAGCGGATCGCCCAGGTCGGGCGTGCCCAGCACCCCCTCGGCGGTGAGCTGCACCGCGCCGATCAGGTCGCGAAGGGCGTCGCCGGCCGCCGCCACCCGGTCCAGGGCGGCGCCGACGGCCCAGCGGACCGGCTCGTCCGGCTCCGCGGGACGGGTGCGGACCAGCACCACGGACACCCCGGTGCGGTCCGCCTCCCCGAGGTCGAGGAGTTCGGTCTCCAGGCCCAGATGTCCGGCGGAACGGAGCAGAAAGGTTCCCTCGGGGTCGTCGGCGAGCAGTGCAGGGGAGCACACCGCGGTCCGTCCGGTGCCGCGCACGGCCCGCCGCAGCGCGTCGTGGGCGAGCGCCGAGAGCAGTCCGGCCGCCGCGGCGGCGGGCAGCCCGTCGCCCGCGCCGGCCCCGGCGCGCGACGGCTCGAACCGGCGGTCCTGGTTGTCCGGCCCGAACGGCCGCACGGCACCGGCCGGCACCAGGATCCGCTCCTTGGTCAGCAGCGACGTGGCCGGAATCCAGGCGGCGACCGGATCGCCCCCGGCGCCGGTCGCCGTGGAGAGCGTCTCCGGCCGCACCCGTGCGGCCTCCGCGCCGTCCGCGGGGGACGCGCCGCCCGGCACGGGGAAGGCGGGCACCACGTGCTCCGCGTAGACCTCGGCGGCGGCGTCGAGAGCGCGTAGGCGGGCACCCGCGGTGTGCTGGACGTCGAACGCGACGACGGTCCGGGTCCCGGCCGCGCTCAGGCCGACCTCCACCGCGCCGACCTTCAGCGGGGTCTGGGTGACCGGCTCGTCCGCGTACCGGGTGAAGACCCCGACGGACGGCCGGATCGCGAGCGACCGGCGGTCCAGCTCGGCCAGCGGCCCCTCGGCCGCGCCGTCGTCCGGGGCGGCGGCGACGACCGGCTCGAAGACGGGCCGCGCGGGGGCCGCGGTCAGGTCGACGGGCTCGGGCGCGGCGGGCCGGGTCCGGCAGTACGGACAGCGCGGGTGGGGCAGCAGCCGCTCCGCCAGGACGTCGAAGGAGGCCATGTCCTGGAGCAGCACCTGGCCCCGGGTCTCGGCCGGCAGGGCCTCGGTGACCAGTCGGAACACCTCGTAGCCGAGCAGGTTGCCGAGCATGGCCGCGAGCGGTCCGCGCGGCCCGGGGTTCGGAGTGGTTCCCAGGGCCAGTCCGCTCCACAGGCCGGCCGCGACCGCCGGGTCCCCGGTCGCGCCGAGCCGCAGCGCCGCGCAGGCGAGACAGCCGTCCGTGTCCGGGGCGCTGACCGGTCCGACCACCGCCCGGCCGCCGAACGTCCAGGCGGGCAGCAGCGTGCGGCCCTCGGGCACGCCCCGGCCGAGCAGGGTGACCGCGGTCCGGAACGCGTCGCCGCCGGCGGCGGCGACCACCACGTCGTACCCCTCGTACGCGTCCCAGCCGGCCGGGCCGGCCGCGGGCAGCACCGTCACCTCGGCCGGGGCCCCCTGCGCGGTGAACTCCGCCGCCTCCTTCCGGAGCCGGTCGAACTCCGCGGCGGTGGCGGGGTCTTCGGCCAGGGCGGCCTCCACGGCGACGTGCGCGCAGCCGTTGCGTATCAGGGCCAGCGCGCACCAGTGCGCGACCGGGCCGTCACCGAGCACCGCGACGTGGGTGCCGCGGAACGCGGCGAACCTGTCCCCGGCGTTGTCGGCGTAGTGGTCGAGGTAGGCGATCTGCTGCGCGAAGTGTGCGGTGACCGCCGCGGCCGGGGACGTGCCGGGTCCGTGCCCGGTGTCCGGCACGGGCCGGGCGAAGCCGCGAGCATAGAGGGCCTTGACCAGGCCGCCGACCATCGCCTTCTGCGGGTCCGGGAAACCCGCGCAGATCTCCGCCACGGTCCGGCTCCCGTCCAGGTGCGGGACGAGGAGTGTGGCGAACCGGTAGGCGGACGGGGAGCTGAGCTGGAAGCCACCGTCGGCGTTGTGGAAGATCACGCCGTTGGGCGTCTCGGTGAACAGCACGTCGCGGCGCACCCTGGGCCGGGTGTCCGCGGTCTCCTCGTAGGGCGTCGTGGGCATGCGGGGGTCGCACCTCCGGGTCGGGGCCTGTCGGCCGCAGTGGAACTGAAGGAGTGGGTGGATCTGAAGGAGTGGGTGGGGCGGGGCGTTCGGGCGCGGGCCGGCCGGGCCGGCCGCGTCCCCGTCGTGGTGGCGCCGGGGCCGTCAGGTGGCTCCGGACGGCAGCGCGAGCCGGTCCGCGGCGACGACGGCCCGCGGGAGGTCGTCCGTCCGGGCCGCCCGGTGCAGCGCGTGCACCCGGAACAGGCTGTTCATGCGCAGGGTTCCGGGCTGTTCCTCGTCGAGGAGCCCGGTGTCGAGGAGCCGCTCGAGCAGTTCCTCGGCGTGGGTCTCGGGCACGCGGAGCGCGGTGGCCGCGTCCGGCGCGGTGAGCTGTCCGGTGAGCCGGGCCAGCCGCAGGTGGGCGTCGGCCAGCGGTCCGGGCAGCCGGTCCAGGGCTCCGTCGAGTGTCAGGGGCACCGACATCCGGGGGTCGTCGGGCAGCGCCAGCCGGGCGGGCAGGTCCCGGCGCAGCCACGCGGCGTAGTCCGCCAGGCGCAACTTGGGCCGGGTCAGCAGCCGGGCGGCGGCGATCCGCAGTGCGAGCGGGACATGCCCGCACAGGTCGGTGAGGGCACACGCGTCCTCGGCCTCCGCCGTGACCCGCTCCCGCCCCAGGACAGCGGTGAGCAGGGCCGCCGACTCCTGCGGTGCCAGCGCGCCCAGTTGCAGTACCGCCGGGCCGTGCGTGGCGACCAGGGCGGCCAGCCGCATGCGGCTGGTGACGACGACGGCACCGCAGCCGGGCACGTCGAGCAGGTCCCGTACCTGGTCCGGGTGCACGACGTCGTCGAGCACCACCAGGCACGACCCGCGGGGGGTGCCGGCGGGGAGCACGGCGTGCAGTTCGGCCGCCGCCTCGCCGGCGGGCCGGGGCGTACCGTCGGGCCGGGTCAGCGGCAGCAGTACGCCGCCCGCCGGGTAGCGGTCGGCCACCAGCCGCGCGGCGTGCAGGGCCAGCGCGGTCTTGCCCATGCCGGGCCCTCCGGAGATGACCGCGGTCACCGGGGCGTCGGCCCGCCCGTCGCTCCGGCCGCCGCCGTTCAGGTGGTCCACGAGGTCGGCGGTCTCGCGGGAGCGTCCGGTGAAGCCGGGGACGCGGGGCAGCCGCGAGCGCGGTGAGGGGCCCGGTCCCGGGGACGGGCGGCCGGCGCCGTACGGGCCCACCCCGGCCGCGGCGCCGTGCCCGCCGCGCTCCGTAAGGGCCGCGCCGGGGAGTTCCTCGCCGCGCAGAATGGCCAGTTCCAGGTTCTGCAGTGCCGCGCCCGGGTCGACGCCGAGTTCGTCCCGCAGGTGCGTCTTGATCCTCCGGTACTCGGCGAGCGCCTCGTTCTGCCGTCCCGCCCCGTAGAGCGCCCGCATCAACTGGGCGGAGAGTCCTTCGTGCTGGGGGTGGGTCCGGGTGGCCTCCCACAGGTCCACCAGGACCTCGCGACACCGTCCACGGGCCAGGTGTATCTCGCAGACGCGTTCCAGGACGCGCAGGCGTTCCTCGCCCAGCCGTGGCACCTCGTCGCGGTGCAGGAGGTCGGAGGGGACGTTGGCCAGAAGCGGCCCCCGCCACAGGCCGAGTGCCGTGCGCAGCAAGGGGAGTTCGGACTCCCCGGCGCCGGCCGCCTCCGACACCAGGTGGCGGAAGTGCAGCAGGTCCAGGGTGTCGCCGTCGGCCGGAAGCCGGTAGCCCCCGGCGACCGCGACCACCGACTGCTCCTCGATGTCGTACTTGGCGAAGAGTCGGCGCAGCCGCAGGACGCAGCTCTGCAGGGCCGCCTTCGCCGTCGCCGGCTGTCTCTCGCCCCAGACGGCCTGGCGGAGCCGCTCCGTGGGGACCACCTCGCCGGGCCGGACCAGCAGCGCCGCCAGCAGCGACGTCGGCTTGGCCGGTGGCAGGACGACCACCTCACGCCCGTCGGTGATGCTGAGCGGGCCGAGCAACTGAAAACGCACCTGGTTCCCCCGTTGACCCTCGAACTTCTGCGAATCCGGATCGCCACCCCCTTCGGGGCAGCGGTGCCGTGCCGTCGAAGCGGGCGCTGTCGGAGCGGTGGCTCATTCGGGACGCCTGCTTTTTCGCCAGCACGGGCGGTACGGCGCAGATTGTGAAGTTGTACTGCACGTATGCCTTCGGTATTGCGGCAGTGGTGAGTGTCTACTGGCGTAGAACGGCGGGTCAAGGGGTGGTTGTGAAATGCCTGAGAGGCAAGTTTCAGTCACTGACGTACCATCAAATACCTTCTAGTGGGGCATATTTACTGGTAAATGGCCTGTCGATGGCCGACGGGGCGTCAACTTACCGCCGGTACGGTCGGGAGACGAACGTGCTCGATCCACCGGATTCTCCGAACTTTTTCACGATGTTCACTTCCGCCCCGCAGGTTCTCCGCCCTGCGGCCGGAACATGCCCCGTCGGGCACCGTCGCGACCGGTCCCGGGGCATGCCGAGCGCCCGGCCGATGCCCTCCTCCGTGAAGGAGACGGGCACCGGCCGGGCGTTGCCGCGCCGGACGCTGGGTCAGGCGGAGCAGGAGGTGGTGCTGCAGGTGGAGCTGGAGGTCGAGGTGGAGCTGGTGCTGGTGCAGCCGGCCAGCACGACCTCGCTGGCGTCCGAGTAGTCGGAGATCTCGAAGGTCTCGGCCTCGAGCTCGAGGATCTCGTCGGCGAGGGTGCTCAGGTCCTTGTTCATGGTGTCTCCCCAGGAGTCGGGGCGGACCACCGTGTCCGGTGGTGGCCGCCGGGCGGTTGCAGGACCATTCCAGCGGCCACCGCTCACCGTTCGGCACGTCTTCCGCTGTCATTCCGCTGGCACGCCGCGCCAGCGCAGGTCGACCGGGGCTCCCGGCAGGCGCTGCAGGGTGAACTCGGACACGTCGGCGACATTGCCGACGTGTGCAGGCCGTACTCGGCGAGGGCTGCGGCAACCTTCGTGCCCACACCGGGCAGCTCCCGGACCGGACGGGACCGCAGGATCCCGTCGATCGCCTCGGGGGAGTGTCGATGACGGTGCGCCGCGCGGGCAGGCAGCGCTGGTCAACGGCACCCTGGGCGGCGCGGACCGCGTCGTGGCACGAGCCGGGTTCGAGAACGTCTGACGCCATGTCGTGCCGGCCGGGGAAGTGGCCAACCGCACCGCGGACGACGTCGTGGCGTGGACCTTCTCCCGATCGGAGTCCACTCCTCACTTGTTCGGCGTCGGCCTGGAGGACTTCTCAGGGACCTGTGCGCGGTCTTGCGGGAAGCATCACCCGGCAACCGCTTCGCGGAGCGTCTTCCAGCGACCGGGATCAAGATCTGGCGCAAGCCGCACTGCGAGCGGTGACCACGACGGTGCGGGTGCCGCGGCCCGTCCAGCTCCGCTTCAGCCGAACGAGCCGAGTCGGGCCGACCGGGAAAGCCCTTCGGAAGCGGATGCGTCCGCCGATGGACACCGCGCTCGCCGCGATCGACGCCGACCCCGTTATTCACAGGGTGCGCCACGTCTTCGCCGCGCACGAACGACTTTCCCGGCGACCTGACGGACCGTCGGTGAAAGGCAGGGGACGCGGGCAAGCGGCCGTGACCATCGGTGCCACAGCGACATGGGCGTTCCTACCCCTGGGATGCCTGGGAAAATGTCTCCCTGGATGGCTTTTCGGCCGGGCTTGAGGAGGTGAATCGACCAGGGCTTGTGGAGCGCCGGAAGATGGCTTGCGGCGCGGCCCTCGGTCCTTTCACCGAGAGCTGATCATCATGCGTGAGCACAACGAGCTGTACATCGACGGCGCCTGGCGTACGCCACTGGAGGGCTCCGTTCTGGAGCTGACCGACCCGGCGACCGGGGCGCTCACAGGACGGGTGGCGCTGGGCGGTGAAGCCGATGTCGACCGTGCTGTGGCAGCCGCCGAGCGCGCGTTCGTCTCGTTCTCACGGACCACGGTCCAGCAGCGCATCGAGCTCTTGGAGCGGATCCTCGTCGAGTTCGACCGGCGGGCCGAAGACCTGGCCCAGGCGGTGACCGCTGAACTGGGCGCGCCCCTGGCGTTGGCCCGCGGCGCGCACGTGCCCACCGGCAGGGTGCAGATCGCCACAGCCATCGAGGTCCTGAAGACGTACTCCTTCACCGAACTGCGGGGGGAGACGGAGATACGTAAGGAGGCTCTGGGGGTGGCGGGGCTGATCACGCCCTGGAACTTCCCGGTGCTGCAGCCCACGGGGAAGACGGTCTCGGCGCTCGCCGCCGGGTGCACGGTGGTCCTCAAGCCGGCTCAGCTGACCCCGTACTCCGCGATCATCCTGGCCGAGGTCATGGACGCGGCCGGTGTCCCGGCGGGAGTCGTCAACCTCGTCAACGGCCGTGGTTCGGTCATCGGCGGCACGCTGAGCGCACACCCGGGGGTCGGCATCGCCTCGTTCACCGGTTCCGCCGCCGCAGCCCAGCAGGTCACGATCGCCGCCGCGCCGACCGTCAAGCGCGTCACCTCGGAGCTCGGGGGCAAGTCTCCGCACATCCTGCTGCCCGACGCCGACCTCGACGTGGCCGTGGGAACGGCCATGACCTGGCTGATGGCCATGACGGGCCAGCTGTGCAGCGCCCCCAGCCGCACCCTGGTGCCCAGGGCGCATCTGGGGGAGTTCCTGTCCGTCCTGGTCCCGGCCGTGGAGGCGCTCACTCCGGGCGACCCGCGCGACAACCACACCACCATGGGGCCGCTGATCTCGGCCGAGCAGTGGGACACCGTCCAGGGCTACATCCAGCAGGGCCTGGACGAAGGCGCACGCCTGGTGACCGGCGGACTCGGCAAGCCGGCAGGTCTGGAGGCGGGGCACTTCGCCAAGCCGACCGTGTTCGCCGACGTCGACAACTCCATGGCCATCGCCAGGGAGGAGATCTTCGGCCCGGTGATGTCGGTGATCGCCTACGACACCGTCGAGGAGGCCATCGCCATCGCCAACGACACCCCCTTCGGGCTCGCCGCGTACGTCACCGGCGCCGACCTGAAGGCGGCCCGTGCGGTGGCGGAGCGGATTCGGGCCGGCTACATCCTGATCAACGACGCCGAGTTCGACTGGTCCGCGCCCTGGGGCGGCTACAAGCAGTCCGGCAACGGCCGCGAATTCGGCCCCGACGGCATGACGGAGTACCTGGAGACCAAGGTCGTCCGCGGCGGCTGAACACGCCTGCCGCACCGGCAACGCCCGACGCCCACGCCCTGTTCGCCGCACCTCCGGCGAAGGGACGGCAGCTGTTCCTAGGCAATTCCTTCCCTGGATGACCGCTTTCGGCCGGACCAGCATGAGAAGCACCACCCCACATACCCGGGACGCGCTGTCCCTCGTTCCAAGGAGTACGTCATGACCACGTGGTTCATCACCGGCGCCTCGCGCGGTTTCGGTCGGGAGATCGCCCGTCAGGCCCTCGACCGCGGGGACAACGTCGTAGCGACCGCCCGGAGGCCCGAAGCCGTCTCGCCGGCGCTGCCCGGGTACGGGGACCGGCTGCTCCCGCTCGCGCTCGACGTCACCGACGAGGCGCAGGCGCGCGCGGCGACCGCCACCGCGGTGGAGACGTTCGGGGAGATCGACGTCCTGGTCAACAATGCCGGACGGGGGCTGCTGGGCGCGGTCGAGGAGGCCTCGGACGCCGCGGTCCGCGCGGTCTACGACACCAACGTCTTCGGCCTGCTCAACGTCAGCCGTGCGGTGCTGCCGGTGATGCGCCGCCGGCGCTCGGGGCGGGTGCTCAACTTCAGCTCGCTGGGCGGGTTCAGCAGCTCCGCGGGCTTCGGGATCTACTGCTCGACCAAGTTCGCCGTGGAAGGGATCTCCGAGGCGATGCACGCCGAGCTGGCCCCGCTGGGCATCGAAGTGACGCTGGTCGAGCCGGGCTACTTCCGCACCGACTTCCTCGACGCCGGCAGCCTGCACACCGAGGGCACCGTCATCGACGACTACGCCGCCACCTCAGGAGCGATGCGGGGGGCGGTCCCCGGGCTCAACCACGCGCAGCCCGGCGACCCGGTCAAGGGCGCCACCGCCGTCCTCACCCTGGCGGACGCCGACGCCCCGCCCGTGCGCGCCCAGTTGGGCAGCGACTGCCTGGAGGAACTGGACCGAAAGATCACACAGCTGCGCACGGAGTCCGAGGCATGGCGGCACCTGGCGCTGTCCACCGACCACGACGACGCCCCGGCTCTGGTCTGAGCGGACGCCCACCCGCTGTCCGGAACAAGGCATCAGGGGCCTCATCACCGAGGGCCTCGCGGTAGTGCCCCGGGGTGGTGACCGTACGGCCGCCACCCCGGGGAAGGCGGACAAGGGGCGCACGTCGTGAGGAAGAACCGATGAGAAGAGGACCGCTGTGACCGAACTGGGTGACTACCTGCGCGCGTGCCGCGCCCGGGTGAGCGCCGAGGAGGCCGGAATACCGACGTCCGGCCACCGCCGGGTGCCGGGTCTGCGACGTGAGGAACTCGCCATGCTGGCGGGCGTCAGCGTCGACTACGTCGTGCGCCTGGAGCAGGGCAGGGCCAAATCGGCCTCGCCGGAGATCCTCACAGCACTCGCGCGGGCCCTCGACCTGCGTGCCGACGAGGAGGAGTACCTGCTGCGCTGTGCGGCCGACTCCACCGGTTTGGCCTTGCGGGCGCGGGCGACGCCCCGCGCGCAGCACGTGTCCGCCGCCACCCGGGTCCTGCTGGACAGCATGACCGGGGTGCCCGCACTCGTATTGGGCCGGCGCATGGACATCCTGGCGTGGAACACCCTGGGGGCCGCACTGATCACGGATTTCGGAAAGATCGCGCCGCAGCACCGCAACCTCATCCGGTTGAGTTTCCTCGACCCGCACGTCCGCAGGCTCTACGCCGACTGGGAAAAGGTGGCCCTGGAGTGCGTCGCCTACCTCAGAATGGACGCCGGCCGCTACCCCGAGGACCCCGCGCTGGCCCGCCTCGTCGGAGAGCTGTCGATCAAGGACGAGGACTTCCGCCACTGGTGGTCCACCCACCGCGTCCGCGCCCAACGCTTTGGCCGCAAGGAATTCCTCCACCCCACCGCGGGAGAACTCACCCTGGACTTCCAGGTACTGGACGTGCGCGGCACCGGAGACCAGACCCTGCTCGTCTATACGGCCGAACCGAACTCCCGCTCCGCACAAGCCCTGACGTTCCTCGCCGGGTGGACCGTCGCCGAACATACCCCTTCAGCCGACACCGCCGTGTAGCCCCTGGGAATCGCGATCCCCGGCACGTACGAACGTGCCGGCGGCGAGCGGGGTGTCATTGATGCGGAAGAACATCCGTTCCTGGTGTCGCCGCACCGGGCGTGGCAGCGGTGCGTCTGCCCCGCCGAGCAGGTCCGCCGGACGCGGGTAGCCGGTCACGGGCGTGGAGGCCGGCTGGCGTACGGGGTCTCGGCCCCGCAGCGTGGCCCGCTCTCCGGATGCCGCGTCGGGCGCGTCGCCTGGCACGAGGACGCGCACGGCCGGCATCTCCCCCTCGCCCGAGGCGTACCGGAGCGGGTGCAGTTGGCGTTCGGACTGGGGGAGGTGCTCGCCCGGTCCTTCCTGGTCCTCTCGATCCTGAAGTCCGCTGGTGCCCTTTGCCTGGTCCACCTCGGTGTTCATTCCTGTCGGCACCGCAAGCTGCTGATGACGCAGCAGCAGCTTGCGCTGGCGGCGGACCGTACGGGCCGGATCTTCCGGGAGGGCTCCATCGCGGGGGTGAACGATCCCAAGAGGCTGCTGACCCTCGGTGCGGTGCTGCCGCAGTTCGTCAACCCTCGACGGGAAACGTCCAGGTGCGGCTGTTGCTGCTGGGCCTGATCCGCGCCCTGATCGCGTTGGTTCCGATGCGACATGGGGCCTCCTGGCCGGAACGGCCCGTAACCGGCTTACCGGGAAGCCGCGTGGGCTGTCGTTGGTCGGCGGAGCGGTCGGGCGTTGTGATGGTCGGTCCGGGGGGCCGGCCGGCGTTCAGCGGACGAGAGTGAGACGGGCGGATTCGTAGGGGCGGGCCATCCCATAGGGGACGTCCGCCCCTCGCCCATCGACCAGGCGGGGGAAGACCCGGGCGACGGCGTGCCGTTGCTCGCGTGGCGCATTCAGATCCGTCCGGAGAATCTCGTCGAGCGGCGGCTCGTACGGATCCGAGTAGGAGCCGGGGCAGTAGCTTCTTGCGTGCCCGGACGGGCGTGGTGGTGCGCTGAACGCCGAGCGCCTCCCACTTGTACGGGTGGGAGGTCTCGCCGGATGCCTGGTGCTTGCCGTATGGCGGGACGAAACAGCCTGCGTCCGCCCCGGTCGGCCACGCCGTCCCCCCCTGCCGCAGCTGTTCGCATCACCCTGCCGACCGAGACCGTCCACGCCCGCGTGCACCAGATGTGGCTGCTCCTCGCCCTGGTCGGACTCGCGGTACCGGCCGTCGTGGCGGGCGTGGGCTTCGCCATCGCACGGTGAGCCGGCCGCCCCGTCCGGGAGCTCGAGCAGGCCACGCTCCAGCCGGCAGGGGGCAGCCTGGCCGGTGGCCCCATAACGGTCACCAACGGACCGCCGAGGTGTCGCACTGGAGGAACTCGCACGAAACGCGCTGTCCCGTTCGGACGATGTCCGAAGCTGTCTCGAAGCGCTGCCAGGACAGCTCGGGAATCGTGATGAACCCGACGCAGGGGAAGACCGGGTGGTCGGGGCCGTCGTCCAGCACCCTGAGCACCCCGAACCGGATGACGTCAACCGCCGCAGCCAACCTCCCCCTGGAGTGGAGAGGCAACGCTGAAAGAGCGCCAGTCTCCGTGCCCCGCTTGTGGAGGTGATGTCTGGGCATACGGTCTTCACCCTTTGGAGAGGAGCCTGTTCATGCTTGGCATAGTGGCTGCGGTGCTGTTCTTCTTCGCGTTTTTGATCAACGCGGCGGACATCGGTACCAACGATGCGTTCTCTTCGGTGAATGTGATGTTGCTGGGGTTGACTGCCCTGGCTCTGCATGTGGCGGGAATCGGTGCCGGCTGGGCTTCCAGGAGCCGGCGCTGACCTGGATTCCACGCCCGCTGCCCCGATGAGGGGGTGCTCGGGGCCGGGCACCACCCTGAGCACCCCCACCCTTCGGCGGGGCAGTTGTTCTTCTTCACGCCATGCTCAACTACCTCTGGAGGGCGCTTGGTCACGCTCCCCGCTTGATGTCGCAGACCAGGGGTGAATCGTCCGTCGGGTGTCTTGCGCAGCCAGCCGCGTTGTGCGAGTCGGCTGAGCTTGTCGCGCATCGGCTCGACCTGGCGCGGCTCGATACCCGGACCGAGCGCGGTGCACACGTCCTTGGCCGTCCCCGGCCCGTCCACGGCCTCCACCACATGCCAGATCCGCCGGTACTCCGACGGCAGCGCCGCCTCGTCCATGACCCGTTCCTGGTGCGGGCACCGGCAGCACCGTCCGTCCGCCCACCTGGCAGGGCCCAGTCGCGGGCGCAACAGCGGCAACCTGTTCTTCCAGCCGGCGCAGCACCGTCTCCGCCACCGCCAGTTCCACGCGCTCCGCATGGACCTCATCCAACTGCCGGGACAACGTGAGCGAGTCGCGCGGCGGCGCCCCGCTGAGGGGGCCCCGTCGTCGCCACGTAATCCCGCCACGACCGGGCGACCGGGTTTCTGGTTCCCAAGGGTCGGCCGCCTGCGAGAGGGCGGCGTGCAGTGCGCTTCTGGTCCTTGCCGTCACTCTCGCCGCCGGCCGGTGCTGGTGCACGTCCAACTGGAACCTGCGGGCCGTCGCCGCGTTCCTGGTCGACGGGGTGCTCGCGGTGGGCGGCTTGCACGCGGCCCCGGGCAGGGGCCCCTCCCCCCAAGGGACCCTTCCCCGAGGACGGACCGACCCCCTTCCCGAAGCCCCTCGCGAGACCACGGCCGGGTTGTGGGGCCGGTGCTTCGCTCGTCGCGTACGTGGTGCTGACAGCAGACCACGGCACGTGTGAGCGTACGGCGCCTACCGGGCGGTGCCGAAGTCCTGGGTCCAGTAGGAGCCGGGCTGCGCGAGACCGACACCGATCTCCTTGAACGCGCAGTTGAGTATGTTCTGCTTGTGGCCGGGGCTGGTCATCCAGCCGGCCATCACCTGCTCGGGAGTGGAGTAGCCGTAGGCGACGTTCTCGCCGTAGGTGCTCCAACTGTAGCCGGCGCGTGTGATGCGGTCGGCGGGCGAGGATCCGTCCGAGCCGGTGTGCGACATGTTGCTGCTTGCCGCCATGTCCTCGCTGTGCTTCTGCGCGGCCTCGGTCAGGGTGGCGTTCACCTTCACAGGGGAGCAACCAGCCTTGCTACGCTCGGCGTTGACGATTTCCACGACCTTGGCGACGGCTCCGGAGGCCTCGGTGCCGCCCGTCGCGGCGGGACTCGGAGCACCGGCGGAGGGCTCGGGGCCGGTCGTGGTGGGCTTCGGGGCGGCGGTGGTGGGCTTCGGGGTCGCGGTGGTGGGCTTCGGGGCGGCGGCGGTGGGCTTGGAAGGGGATGCCTTGCGGTCCGTCTTCTTCTGTTTGTGCGACGGCGCCGCCGTGGGCTCGCCGTGCTGACGGCTGCTCCACTGGTGGTGCCGGTCGGCGTCGTCCCACCTGTCCTCGGTCTCGGCCGCGGCTGGGGTGGTGGTGCCCTGGTGCTGCCGTTGCCCGCTGCCGGGCCAGTCGGCACAGGCCATGGCGACCGAGGGTATGCCTATGACGCCCATGGCGGCTGCCGCGACGACCGTCCGCCGGTACCGCTGCTGATGACGATGCTTTCCCATGTGACCTCACCCCTGTTGTCCGGAGGCTGGTCATTCTTGGGACGGTCCGGCACCGGGCGCAAAGGGCGGTTGCACTACTGCGCTTCGTAGGTCTGGGGGGTTCTTGCGGCGGGCGGGAGAGCGTGCCGACCTGCTCGCGACGGGCCCTCGGGATGCCTGCTGCCCCGTCAGAAGCCCTTGCCCGGCGAAAAAACCGCGGCTTTCGGCTGCCCGTCGGATCACCACCCACCTCGATCCGCCCCACGCCCACGGCAAGACGGATAAATCTCCTATATCACTGGAGCGGTTTCTACTAAGCGACCTGCATAGATCGAGGAAGCGCGTGACGGATGTCACGGAATCATGCATTCTGGGCTGGTGTCGGAGGCTGAGGAGCGCGCCCGCGGAACGCCGGGCAGCGGGCAGCGTCGCTGGCCCCACCGGACGCGATTCATGGAACACCTGTGGGGACCGCCGACTGCTCCGGGTGGCGGACTGGGGGAGCTCCTCGGGCGCGGGGTGCGAGTACCGTGTCGCTCCTGCTTCGTCGACAGCCTCCTCTTCGCCCCCGATGGCCCGTCCTCTACCTCAAGGGGCGCACGATCCGTCGGTGCGACATCGCCGGCCCCACCCCGCCATGCAAGGCGGAGAGGTACTTCGTCGACAAAGGGTGTGTACGGCGAACGGTGCGACTCGGTTGATTGGTTCTACCGGCGTCCGGTGGGGAGCCGGTGGTGATGGTGCCGGGGCCGCAGGCCGACCAGTCGACGCCGGACTCACCGCAGCCGCGCAGATCGACCGCGGACCCGATGGCCTGCCGCTGTCAGTGGCGGGATCACAGCACGGTACGCGGCGCGACTGTCACCCATTCCGTGCGCGAGGACGATCAGCGGGCCGGACCCCGCCACCTCGTAAGCGATCGCGCCGCCGTCGGCTGCAAAGTACGCGGTCATGACATCACCCGGGCTTGGCCGGCATCGTTAGCCGAAAGCTCATCTCATCAGCCAAATCCGGCAACGGCGAAATCCCCGGCACGGCCACGTGAGATGACGAAGCGCCGCGGAAGAGGCCGGACCCGGGGTCTCGCTGGTGGCGAGTCATGCGGAAGTGCTCGCCTTCGGGGTCTCCTCGTGCACGGAGCCGGCTCCGCTCCCGAGAGGGCGGGCTGCGGTGACGGCATGCCGGATCCACCACGCGATGACATGAAGGACCAGGATGCCGGCCAGGCTCGCGCCCGCGCCTTTCGCCGCGTCGGACAGAACCCCTTCGATCACAGCGCTCGGCGGCGCCCCGGTTGTCGCCGCCTCCGGGCCGGCGAGCCGCCGCCAGGCGTGGGTGACGGCCCCCGCGACCGTGAACAAAGCCATTGCGAGGAGGGCGCGGCGCCGCGTCGCGTTCCCGGGTCCGGTGCGGCCCTTACCGTTGAGGAGGCGAGCTCGTCTGCGCCACATGTACGCCGTGATGGCGGCCAGGCCGCCGATCGTGCTCGCGTGCTGCAACATCCGCGCCCAGGTGAGGCTGCCCACCGGAGTGGAGGTCAGCCAGGGCACATGGGTGACCACGAAACCGTCGTGATGGGTGAAGGCATCCCAGATCAGATGAGTGGCGATGCCGATCAAGGCGGACAGGACGATCCACCCGGCTCGCCGTATCAGCGTGCCGGCCGTCCGGGGCGGCGACGGGGCGGTGGGGAGCGGCAACAGGAACGCCAGCGGGCGACGGCCGGCTCGCGCCAGGCCCCACAGCGTGAGGGCGTACGGCAGGGTGACGGTGGCGGCGCCGAAGGCGGTATGCGAGGTCGTGGCGTTGGCGAAGGGCTCGTACCAGGACTGCGCGCTGACGGGCAGGCCCGTGGTGACAACGAAGTAGGGCATGTCCGGTGCGACGGCTCCGGCGGCCAGTGCGGCCCGGCTGAAGGGCCGCCGCATCAGCGGCAGTACGGCCGCGGAGTGGGACAGCGTGAACGGCATGAGCATCCTCTCGCACGAACCGAATAGTCCGTTGAACTGAATAGTACGATGAAAGGACTATCGAGTGATGGCAGACGCCGCTGTCCGGAGGAATGCTCGGCCGAGGGTCGAGGGAGACCGCTCAGCGGAGGGTGCGGCCGGTCCGCTCCAGGCGGCCGGCCAGAAAGGCGATCGCCGTGGTGGCCGGCACCATGACCGTCAGGAACACGGCAGCAGTCGCCTCACCCCACGCTGTCGTGTAGGCGTTGGCGAGCAGAGGCGGGGACGCCATGATCATCGCTCCCAGCTCGCGGCCGCCTCGTGATCCGCTGCGCCAGGTCAGTACGACACCGGCTGCGGCGAGGACCAGCAGAGGCCAGCACCCGTAGTCGGTGCTGACCCACGGCACCGCGTGCGCGTCGATGGCGGCCCGTGGCACGACCACGAGCGCGATCACGGCACCGGCCAAGCCCGCCCGCCCTGCCGCGGTGTTCTCCAGGCGCCGGTCCGGCGGGCATGCGAGCACCACGGCCGCCGCCAGGGCCATCGCGGCCGGGGTGACGACCGGGTCACCGAACGCCGGCCCGCTGACCACCGCGGCCACCGCGAAGGAGAGCAGCCCGGCCAGCGTGCAGGGCACCCCCGCACGCCACCGGCCGGCCAGCGCCGACACCGCACCCGCGCACACGACCAGCGACGAGACGAGCAGCACACCCCACGCCCCCCGCAGGTCGGTGCTGAGCTGCACCCACAACGGGGTGGGCGAGGCGACCAGGCCGGCGTACCAGCGCAGAAGGTGCAGGCCGCAAGCGGCGGCCGAGGCAGCCAGGGCGAAGGGATACGCCGGCGCGAGAACCCGCGCGAGGGGAGCGGCCGACCCCAGCCCCATGCGCATCCGCGCCGCGTGCGCGGCCAGACCTGCACCTTCTTGCAGTCGTGAACTCAGCGGCTGACCCGCGGTCATTTCGCGATAGGTCGCCGCGATCTCCCCGCCATGGGTCCGCCGGTAGGCGGCGGGATACAGCCGCAGCACACGCTCGATCATGTGGCGGCCGCCGGCGGCCGCGTGACGGACAGGCGGCGGGTGGCCTCTTTTGCTGTCACGGCCAGCCGCTCGGCCTCCGCCGCCAGCCGCTTTCGCCCCGACGGCGACAAGGTGAAGATCCGCCGGGCCCGGCCATCGACGACCTCCTCGCGCTCGACGTCGATGAGGCCGTCGGCCAGCAGACGGTCCAGGGCCCCGTAAAGGGCGCCCGTACGCAGCACGACACGGCCACCGGTCATCGCCTTGACCTCCTGCGCGATGGCATATCCGTGCCGGGGCGCGTCCGCGAGGGCTGTCAGCACCATCAGCGTGGGCTCTTGCATCGCGCGCTCACTCATCCCACGATGATAGTCACTCCGCCGGACCATCTCGATGCGGTGAGCCACGCCATCGACACCTGGGCCCCGGCCAGGGCGTTCGAGGGATGCGCCCGCCGCGCGAGACGCTGCCTGCCCGCCGGCACGTGGCGCGCGATCAGCTCGTTTCGCCAGCGAGTCCAGCTCGGCGCAGCCACGCATGAGGGAGCCGTGCGCAGCGTGCGGCCCTGGTCGGTCCGCACCCACCGGAACAGTTGGGGCGAGGGAACCGTACCTGCCCATGGGAAACCGTCAATTGCCGTGAACAGGCAGGGAATCGAGCCACGCTGCTGCCCGCCCCGGTCATCGCCGACTCGGCCCGGCGCGGCGCAAGCCGACCGTGCTCGGGGCATGCGGCGAAGAAGAGGCGGGGGAGGGGTGAACTACTACGGCTCCACCACCGTCGACTGCGAACGCGAACTCGCCCAGCTCGACGAGCGGGGGCACCGGCCGCTGCGGACCGTGGCCACCGACGATCCCGGAGCCGGGCTGTAGCGGCGATCGCCCCGGAGCCACCCACGCGGGGAGGGCGGCGCCGGAGCCGACGGTGTGAACACAGGGTCCGCGCGCCCGTACGCTTCTCTGCGCTCCACTCGATGGGATCACGGAGCCCCCGGGGGGGAGGATGGGAACTGGCACGGTGACCGACGCTCCGTTCCCAGCCCCCGACCCTGCTCAGGGCATGGCACTCTTCACGGCCCTGAAGCGAGGACGAGGGGGCGCGCGGCAATGCGGGCCTTCAAGGGCGTGCCGGTGCCGGCCCGCCGCGGATCCGCGTGCGCCCGCGTCCTCGCCCTGGCCTGCCGGGCATTCACCCCAAGGTGCCGACGCCGTAGACCCAGTCCACGGTGGTGAGTCGGCCTGTGGCCTGGCCCACTCGTCCGCGAAATGATCGTCAACGGCACGCCGGGGGCAGCCCCGTTCGAGCCGCTGTCAGGCGCACCGCACGGATCGGTGCCCTTACACCCGATACCGCATCGATACGAACGCCGACGCTGAACGGCGGGCCCGTCGGTGAACAACTGGCGCGGTTTTCGCCAGACCACCGCAGGCCAGGGACATACCAGCACGCCACTTGAATCCCGACGGGCCCGGCCCGCGGGCGTCAGGCCGGGCTGCTGTGCTCGGGCCGGTGGTCCGTCCCTGCTCCTTCCCCGGCGAGCCGTTCCCGGGTGGGCGGTTCGGCCTCGGAGGGCGCTGCCGGGTGCTCGTTGTCCCCCACGGCCGGGACGGTGGCGACGGCCAGGGGGTAGGACGGCGGGGTGCCACCGAACGCGGGGCAGAAGGCCTGATAGCCGCACCAGTCGCAGAATCGGCTCGGGCTGGGTTGCCACTCGCCCGTCGCCACCGCCCGCTGGATCGCCGCCCACAGCGCCCGCAGCTTCCGCTCCACCGCCCGCAGGTCCGCCTCGTCCGGGTCGTACGTCACCACGTCGCCGCTGCCCAGATAGACCAGTTGGAGGCGGCGCGGAACCACCCCGCGCCGCCTCCACAGCACCAGGGCGTAGAACTTCATCTGGAACATGGCCCGGCGCTCGAAGTCCGGTGGGGGCGCCTTGCCGGTCTTGTAGTCCACCACGCGGACCTCGCCGGTCGGGGCGACGTCCACCCGGTCGATGATCCCGCGCAGTCTGAGACCCGACTCCAGCACCGTCTCCACGTACAGCTCGCGTCCGGCGGGCTCCAACCGGTTCGGGTCCTCCATCCGGAAGTACTGGTCGAGCAGCGGTTCCGCCTCGGCCAGCCAGGCGGCCAGTGCCGCGCCGTCCGCGTCCCTGGGGAAGAGGCCGGCCAGCTCGGGCCGCCCGCCCAGCAGCCGCTCCCACTCCGGGCGCAGCAACGCGTGGGCCCGGTCAGGAGTGCGCTGCCCGGCCGGCACGTCGAAGAGCCGCTCCAGCACCGCGTGCACCACGGCGCCCCGGGCCGCCGCCCCGCTCGGTGGCTCCGGCAGCTTGTCGATCACCCGGAGCCGGTAGCGCAGCGGGCAGGTCATGAAGTCGTCCGCGCGCGACGGCGACAGCGACGACGGCGTCCTCGGGGCGGGCCGAGGTGCCGCGGACGGGGCCGCGTCCGATGCGGCGGAACTCTCGGACGGGGGCATACCCCGACCCTACGCCGGGCCCTTCCCGAATCCACCGGACCGGTTCCGAGGTGATCGGTCCGGCGGGTCCGGTGGGTTCGGGCACCGGCCGAGCCACTTGGCGGTGGTCCAGCCGCACTCGGTACAGCGGTAGGACGGGCGATGCGCGATCGTCGTACGGCTCCTGGCGGCCATGACCTCTCCACAGCGGCGACTCGTGACCGGGCGGCCAGGGCGGCCAGGGAGGACGGGCGGTGTCCGGCCCCCCGCCCAGCGGGCGAGGAGGGGCCGCGCCAGTACGAGCCGACCGCTGCGGGCCGCGTTCGGACGCCTCCCCGCCGGGACGGTTCCGGCCCGCGGTCTCCCCACCGGAACCGTCCCGGCTGCCCGCCGCACCCCCTCCTCGTACGCTTGTTCGAGTTACTATGAAATTCGGGCCAGGCCGGACATGTGTGGAAATCCACGCTTCGCCGGCCGGAGCCCACGGAAAGATCTCCCATGTCCGCATTGAGCTTCGCAGGCGGACTCCGTCTGCGTCGCGCGATGCGCCTGGAGGGTCCGCCTTGCGTTCGCAGGGCGGACTCGCCGCCCGACCAGCGCCAATACGGCCCCCTGCGCAAGTTTGGCTCGATCATGAAGGCTCAGCCCGTCGGGGAGGGAGCCGTGCGGGTGCTCGGCGTGAATCCGGGGCTGGCCCGGTGCGGCCTCGGGGTGGTCGACAGCGCCCCCGGACGGCCGCTCACGGTGACGGCCGCCGGCGTTTTTCGCACTCCGGCGGACGCGGACATCGGCCACCGCCTCCTCCTCATCGAGCGCGGCATCGAGCGGTGGCTGGACGAGTACCAACCCGGAGCCGTCGTCGTGAAGTGGGTGTTCAGCCGGTACGGCGTGCGCACTGGGATGGGCACCGCGCAGGCGAGCGCGGTCGCGATCCTGTGCGCGGCCAGGCGCGGCCTGCCCGTCACCTGGCACACCCCCGGCGAGGTGAAGGCCACCGTCACCGGCAGCGGAGGCGCCGGCAAGGCCCAGGTCGGCGCCATGGTCACCCGGCTGCTGCGGATCGACGCCCCGCCCAAGCCGGCCGACGACGCCCTGGCGCTCGCCCTCTGCCACATCTGGCGCGCCCCGGCGCTGAACCGCCTGCAGCAGGCGCACGCCGCCGCCCGCCCCGCTCCCGCACTCGCACGACGTCAAAAGGATACGATCCGATGATCGCCTTCGTCAGCGGCCTGGTCGCCGCGCTTGCCCCCGACACCGCGGTCATCGAGGTCGGCGGCGTCGGCATGGCGGCCCAGTGCACGCCCAACACCCTGTCCGGGCTCCGCATCGGCCGGCAGGCCAGACTCGCCGTCTCCTTGGTCGTGCGCGAGGACTCGCTCACCCTTTACGGCTTCGCGGACGACGACGAGCGGCAGGTCTTCGAGCTGCTGCAGACCGCCAGCGGCATCGGGCCGCGCCTGGCCCAGGCCATGCTCGCCGTCCACCCGCCTGACGCGCTGCGGCGCGCGGTCGCCCAGGGCGACGAGAAGGCGCTCACCGCCGTCCCCGGCATAGGCAAGAAGGGCGCCCAGCGGCTGCTGCTGGAGCTCGCCGGCCGGCTCGGCGAGCCGACCGGGGCCGCCGCGACCAGCCACCCGGCCGGCGCCGCCGCTCCCGTGCCCTGGAGCGAACGGCTGCGCGCGGCGCTCGTCGGCCTCGGGTACTCCGCGCACGAGGCCGAGACGGCGATCGCGGCCGTCACCCCCACCGCCGAGGCCGCCGCGGCCGATGGCGCCCCGAAGATGTCGCAGCTGCTGCGCGCAGCCCTGCGCACGCTGAACCGCGCCCGCTGAGAGGAGTGGACCGCATGACCCGGGACGAAGCCGAAACCGCCGCCCTCATCGAGCGGCTGGTGGGGTCGGTCGCCGACGGGGAGGACCAGGCCGTCGGGGCCGCCCTGCGCCCCAGGGACCTGGACGAGTTCATCGGCCAGGAGAAGGTCCGCGAGCAGCTCGACCTGGT